>JAQBQI010000517.1 GCA_028287085.1 Myxococcaceae bacterium | reverse complement strand
TACCAGCCACCGCTCGCCCCTCCCCCGCTGAAGCCGCCGCCCCCGCCACCGCCGAAGCCGCCACCACCGCCGCCGCCGAAGCTACCGCCGCCGCCGCCGCCGCGGCTCTCGCGCTCGCGCGCCTCGTTGACGGTGAGGGCGCGGCCGCCGAAGTTGAGGCCGTGGACGGCCTTGATCGCGGCCTCGGCCTCGGCGTCGCTGTTCATCTCGACGAAGGCGAAGCCGCGGGGGCGGCCGGTCTCGCGGTCTTCGACGATGCGAACCTCCCGCACGCCGCCGCTGGGCTCGAAGAGGGCGCGGACCTGAGGCTCGTCCGCGGTGAAGGGAAGGTTGCCGACGTAGATTCTGGATCCCATGACACGACCTCGGACAGTGGTGACGAGCGATGCACCGCCACGCGACCGCTGGTCTGCGCCGCGGGTCTAGGGGCACCCGGCGGCGAGGTTGACGTGGCGGACCAACCCTCAGACCACACCCCGGATGAGCATCATCCCCACGGCCGCCCTGCGACGGCTGCGGTGGACCCCCATGCGTCGGCGAAGTGTCCACTTCGGGACGATGACGGTCCGCGAGGCATGGCGACCGTATCACCGTCAATAGGCGTGGTCCAGGGGGCCACGGATTTCACGAAAGTGCTGGTCTAGAAGGGGTTTCGTGCGCCCGTGAGGGCGTCGAGCCAGGCCTCGGCCGGGCCGCGCCGGATCACCCCGCCGAGGTCGAAGAGGTTGATCGCGTCGACCCCGTTGGCGAGCGCGACCGCGACGTCGGCGGCGAGCTCGGCCGGGTCGCGGTAGCGCGGCTCGTTGCCGAGCGCGCCGACGTCGACCACGCCGACCGAGACGCCCGCCGTCTCGCCGAAGCGGCGGCGCGTCGCGAGGGCGCCGCGGCCCAGCAGGTCGAGCGCGCGCGGTCGGCGGATGAAGCCGCCCGACCAGCCCTCGATCATCGAGGTGTAGAGCATGACGTTGACGTGGTCCCAGGGGAGGGCGTCGACGGGGACCGAGAGGGCGCGCTGCACCGGGCGCAGCCGGCCCGCCGAGGGGTCGAGCAGCACGAAGGGGAGCACCGTCGCGCTGCACTGGAAGCCTCGCTCGCGCACCCCGCCGATGAGGCCGCGAAACTGCGCCCGCGCGGCGCGCCACCCGACGTCACCGACGTCGGCGAGCGAGGGCCACACGGCGGTGGGCGAGCGCAGCGCCGTGGTCACCACGCCGAAGGGCGGCTCGAGGTCGACCGCGACGTCGCGCAGGCGAGCGCCGTGGGGGACGGCGTCGAGCAGGCGGGCGACGAAGGCCGCGAAGCGCGGGGCGTTGGCGGCGCTGGCCCAGCGGCCGTCGGCGTCGGCGATCATGGGCCAGAGGCCGAGGTCGACGCCCGCGTCGTTGCAGCGGGCGACGAGCCCGGCGACGGCGGGGAGGTCCCACGGGCGCACCGCGGCGATGAGCTCGACGCCGTAGCGGGCGAGCAGCGCCAGCGTGGCCGGCGCGGTGAGCTCGGGGAGGGGGAGGGTCTCGCTCCAGATCCGTCGGCGCATCGATGGGTTCAGGCCGCGGGGGAAGGGGGGTTAGTCTCCGCGGGATGAAGATCCTCTACGGAGTGGTGGGCGAGGGCCTCGGGCACGCGATGCGCTCGCGCGTGGTGTTGGAGCACCTCATCGGCGCGGGCCACGAGGTGCAGGTGATGGCCTCGGGGCGCGCGGTGGACTTCCTCTCGAAGCGCTTCAGCGATGTGCACCAGATCCATGGCTACCACATGATCCTGGAGGAGAACCGCGTGCGGCGGGCGAAGACCCTGTGGTCGAACGTCACCGCGGGCCTCACGGGCACGCCCAAGAACATCGCCGCGTACTTCGACCTCATCGACGACTTCCGCGCCGAGGCCGTCATCTCCGACTTCGAGTCGTGGACCTGGCTCTACGCGAAGAACCACCGGCTGCCCGTCATCTCGATCGACAACATGCAGGTGATCAACCGCTGCGCGCTCGACCCGCGGGTGATCGACGGCCACGAGGCGGAGTTTCAGCTCACCAAGGCCTTCGTGAAGGCCAAGCTGCCCTTCTGCCGCAAGTACCTCATCACCACCTTCTTCCGCCCGCCCGTGCGCAAGCCGCGCACCTCGCTGCACGCGCCCATCCTGCGGCCGGAGATCCTCGCGGCGACGCCCACGCGCGGCGACCACCTGCTCGTCTACCAGACGGGCGGCGGCGACGCGGTGCTCATCGAGGCGCTCCAGGCCACGGGCATCGAGTGCCGCGTCTACGGCGTGCGCCGCGACCTCACCGAGGACGTGCGCGAGGGCAACCTCGTCTACCGGCCCATCGGCGAGAAGGGCTTCATCGCCGACCTCGCGAGCTGCCGCGGGGTCATCGCGTCGGCGGGATTCACGCTGATGGGCGAGGCCGTGTACCTCCGCAAGCCGATGCTGGCGGTGCCCCTCGCGCGGCAGTTCGAGCAGCTGCTCAACGCGCGCTACCTCGACCTGCTGGGCTACGGCGCGTGGGCCCCGGCGCTGGACGATCCGCGGGTGATCGCGGACTTCGTGCGGGCGCTGCCGCGCTACGAGGAGGCCCTCGCGGGCTACACGCAAGACGGCAACCGCGCGCTGCTCGCCGAGCTCGACGAGACGCTCGCGACCGCCGTCGCGGGCGGCGACGACGAGGGCGAAGAGGACTGAAGGGCTACTCGAGGGACTCGGTGGCGGGGGGCAGGTCGGTCGGGGCGACGGGCTCCTCGACGAGGGCGCCGCCGCGCACGACGTAGCCCCGCGCGCGGTGGGTCGCGTCGAGGGCCACGTCGGCCTGCACCGCGCGCGGGCCGCTCGCGCCGGCGAGGCGCAGCAGCAGCGTGGCGCGGGCCGGGCGGCTGGCGCGCACGCCGACGCGGGCGCGCACGAGGTAGTGGGTTCCCTCGACGGCGGTGAGGGGCTGGTGGACGCGCAGGCCGAGCGCGAGGGGAGAGGCGCCGAGCTCGACGAAGGCCGTCTCGTCGGCGGTGCGGCCGAGCAGCTCGAGGCCCACGTCGGGGTGGCTCCAGCGCAGCACGACGGCGTCGGACCCTTCGGCGCGGGTGGCGCGCGTCCAGGCGCGCAGGCCGGGGTCGTCGCGGCGCTCGGCGGCGATGCGCAGCACCTCGCGCTCGAGCAGCGCGCGCAGGCCGAGCGCGAGGGTGGCGTCGCCGCTGCCCTCGGAGGCCGCGCGCAGGGTGCGCAGTGCCTCGTCCTCGCGGCCGGCGCCGAGGGCGGCGAGGGCCACGCGCACCTCGACGGCCGGGTCGCCGGGGCGCAGCGCGCGCAGCGTGACGTACTGCGCGTAGGCCTCGTCGAACCAGTCGTAGGCCAGCAGGAGGTCGCCCAGGCGCTCGCGCGCGGCGGGGTCGTAGGGGGCGCCCTCCACGATCTCGGAGAAGGCCCGCAGCGCCTCGTCGCGCGCGCCCAATCGGAGGAGCAGCTCGCCCACGCGGCTGCGCACGCGGGCGTCGGCGGCGGGGTCGCGGCGCAGGCGGTCGGCGACGGCGCGCGCG
>JAQBQI010000510.1 GCA_028287085.1 Myxococcaceae bacterium | reverse complement strand
CGGCGGGCGCGACGTCGACCGCGGGCGCGTCGGGGGCGGCCGCGTCGAGGCGGGCGGCACCGTCGGTGAGGGGAGCGTCGCGCGCCGTCGGGACGTCGCGCGCCACGGGGACGTCGGGCACGTCGCGGGCGGGCGGGACGTCGCGGGGGGCGCCCGCGTCGGCGTCGGGGTAGCCCGCGAGGCGCTGGAGCTCGGCGTAGGTTCCGTTGAAGCGGTCGAGGTCGACGTTGCCGGTGATGCCGCTCACGCGCCCGGTCGACGAGTACTGCCAGAAGGACCAATCGTGCCAGGCGTCGGCGATGTTGGGGCAGGGCTGCGTCGTCGTGTACTGCGCGTGCCAGAGCGGGTACGCGCTGAAGGCCGCGCTCTGCACGTAGCTCGGCCAGTAGTAGTGGCCCGTGTAGATCATCGGGCGCCGGCCGGTGCCCGCCTCGATGCGGTCGGCGAGGTCGCGCACCATCGCGGCGTAGCGGGCGGGCGTCGGCAGCCCCGGCTGCGGCTGCTCGACGTCGAGCGTCACGGGCAGGTCGCCCTGCGCGAGGCGGCCCACCGCGCGCACCACGACGTCGGCCTGCGCGGCCACCGCGGCCCGCGGGTCGAAGTAGATGTACGCCCCGCGGATGAGCCCGTTCGCGCGGATCTCCCGCCAGTTGCGGTCGAACTGCGCGTCGCGCGTGGGCGAGTGGTAGACGCGGGCGATGGCGAAGCGCTTGCCCGCCATGCGCACCGCCGGCCAGTTGACGGTCGCCTGGTACTGGGAGACGTCGATGCCCTCGACCGTCGGGCCGCGGCCGCAGACCACCAGCTCGTCGACCGAGCGCTCGGCCTCGCCCGCGGGCGCCGAGCACGCGCCGAGCGCGGCGAGCAGGACGGCCGGGCCCGGGATGCGTCGGGGTCTCATGGGTGGGGTCGGAATCGTACGGGGCGAACGACCGCCGCCGCAACCGAAGTAGAGTCCGCGCGATGATCCCTGCGCGGCCGCGGATTCCGGTGATGGTGCTCACGGGCTTCCTCGGGGCGGGCAAGACCACCCTGCTCAACGCGCTCATCGGCCGCCCCGAGCTCGCCGACACGGCCGTGGTCATCAACGAGCTCGGCGACGTCGCGCTCGACCACCTGCTCGTGCGCAAGGTCGACGACCGCGTGATGGTCATCGGCGGGGGCTGCGTGTGCTGCACCGTGCTCGGCGACCTCGTCGAGACCCTCACCGACCTCGACCGGCGCCGCGACGCCGGCGAGGTTCCGCCCTTCGCGCGCGTCATGGTCGAGACCACCGGGCTCGCCGACCCGGGGCCCGTGCTCGGCACCCTCACCGGCGACGACCGCCTCTTCGCGCGCTTCGAGCTCGACGGCGTCGTCACGGTGGTCGACGCCACCCACGGCGCCGGGCAGCTCGAGGAGCACTACGAGGCGCTCCAGCAGGCGGTGGCCGCCGACCACTTCGTCGTGACCAAGGCCGAGCTCGCCGGCGAGGCTGTTACGCAGGCGCTCGTCGCCACGCTCGCCGCCCTCAACCCCGCCGCCACCGTCGACGTCGCGAGCCACGGGGCCGTCGACCCGGCCCGGCTGCGCGGGCGGCTCGCGGCCGACCTCCCGACGGCGCGCGTGCGCGGCCTCATCGCGGCGTCGCCCGGCGAGAAGGGCCGCTGGCTCGTCGGCGACGCGCCCCGCCACGCCCGCGTGCGCAGCCTCGCGATCGTGCGCCCCCGCACCATGCGCTGGACGGCCTTCGCCATGTGGCTCTCGCTGCTCACCCAGTTTCACGGCGAGCGCCTCCTGCGCTGCAAGGCCCTGCTCAAGGTCGCCGGCGAGACCGGGCCCGTCATCGTCCACGCGGTGCAGCACGTGGTGTATCCGTCGGTGATCCTCGACGCGTGGCCCGACGCCGACGAGACCTGCCGCGCCGTGCTCATCTTCCGCGACGTCGACGACGCCTTCCTCCGGCAGGTGCAGGAGGGCTTCGACGCCTGCCTCGCGCCGGTGGGGTAGTGTGCCCGCCGCGGCAGGCTGTCGTAATCGAGGGGCGGGCTCTATGCACGACCGGGTGACGGAGCTGCTCGAGTTCACGATCGCATCGACGCGCTACGCGGTCGCGGCCGCTCGCGTCGTCGAGGTCGTGCCGCGGGTGTGGTTGACGCCGCTCGCAGGCGCCGCGCCCATCGTCGCGGGGGCCTTCAATTACCGGGGCAGCGCGATCGTGGCGGTCGACCTGCGCGCGCGCTTCGGCGCCGCCCCGCGGGCGCCCGCGGTCGACGACCACCTCGTGGTCGTGCGGGGCGCGCGACGGGTGCTCGCCCTGATCGTCGACCGGGTGAACGACCTGCGCGAGGTCGACGTCGCCGCCGTGCAGCCCGTGAGCGTGCCCGCCCGGTACGTGCGCGGCGTGGTCGCGCTCGACGACGGCCTGCTGCTGCTGCACGACCTCGACGCGGTGCTGTCGCTCGACGAGGAAGACTCCGTCACCGCGGCGCTCGCGGCCGCGGCGGCGCCGTGAGTGCGATCGTCCCCGGCGGGGCCCTGCGGCCCGAGCTGCGCGAGGCCTTCGCGGCGACGGTGCGCGAGGCGCTGGGCCTGGTGTTTCCGCCGAGCCGCGCCGCCTCGCTCGACCAGGGCGTCCTCCGGGCGGCCGCGGTGCTGGGCGAGGGCGACCCGGCCGAGCTGCTGCGCCGCCTCGTCGCGGGCGACCCCGCGGCGCGCGAAGCCCTCGTCGTCGAGCTCACCGTCGGCGAGACCTACCTCTTCCGCGACGACGACCATTTCAGCTTCGTGCGCGACGTCGCGATCCCCGAGGCGACCCGCCGCGGGAAGGGGATGCGGCTCTGGTCGGCGGGGTGCGCGACCGGCGAGGAGGCGTGGGCGCTCGCGATCGTCGCGCACGAGGCGCTGGGCGCGGGCGCCAGTGACGTCACCGTGATCGGCACCGACCTCAACCCGCGCTTCCTCGAGCGGGCGGCGGAGGGGTGGTACGGCGCGTGGTCGTTTCGCGGCGTCGACGCGAAGCGCCGCGAGCGGTGGTTCGTCCCCGAGGGCCGCGGGTGGAGCGTCGCCGCGGAGCTCCGGGCCACCGTGCGCTTCGCCCAGCTCAACCTGCTCGAGGGCCACGCCGCCTGGCCGGCCGCCGTCGACGTGATCTTCTGCCGCAACGTCGCGATCTATTTCGACCTCGAGACCGTCGGCCTCGTCGCGGCCCGCCTCGCGCGCTCGCTCCGCGACGGCGGCTGGCTCGTGCCGGGGCCCTCCGACCCGCTGCTCCCCGACAACATCGGCCTCGCGGCGACCGTCCGCGGCCCGCTCGTGTACCGCCGCGCCGAC
>JAQBQI010000507.1 GCA_028287085.1 Myxococcaceae bacterium | reverse complement strand
AGCGAGTCGCGCCACTCGGCGAGCGGGCGGCCGCGGCGCTCGAGCAGCGTTGCGATCACCGCGCCGCGGCGGCGGGCGTCGTAGCGGCGCTTCGCGCGGTCGACCGCGTGCTCGAAGGCCTCGGCCATCGCGGGATCGTCGATCAGCGAGGTGCCCAGGACCGGCCGCGCCACGCCCGACGCGCCGCCGAACTCGAGCGTCGCGGGCGGCACCCAGTGCGTCCGCTCGAAGGCGTCGTAGCCGATGAACTCGGTGCGCCACGGCCCGCGGAGCTCGACGCCGTCGGCGCCCACGGCGAGGTCGGTCGTGCGGAGATCGCGGGCGAAGAGCCACGCGGCCAGCGCGGTGGCCGCCGCAGCGATCGGCAGGCTGGTGGAGCCGGTCCAGAAGAACGCGCACGCCCAGCAGATGACGCTGAGACCGGCGCCGAGCAGCCCGGTGACGCCGGTCCGTACGAGCGCCGTGGGGTTGGTGAAGACCAGCACGCGGCGGTCGGTGCCGAAGCCGAGGCGCTCGACGCAGCGCTCGGCGGTCTCCAGCGCTTCGGGGCCAGGGTTGGGCAGCACCAGCTCGACGAAGCTCCCCACCTTCGGCTCGACCCCCAGCGCGATGCCGGCGCCGTCCATCACCACGAGGGCTCGTCGGATGGCCGATCGCGCGAGCACCTTCTCGCCGCGGGCGTCGGTGAGGCGCAGGCCCCCGTCGCCCACCCGCACGGTGGTGCCGGCGCCGCGCACGGTCGCCAACACCGCGACCAGCGACGCGACGAAGAGCACCGCGAGCTGCGCGAGGGCCCACGCGGGCCACTCCGCCGCCGCGCCCCCGAGCAGCACCAGCGCCAGCAGCCACGGCACCGGCCAGAGCCGACGGCGCCACCGCCGCTGCACCGTCACGTCCGCGACGACGAGGTCGTCAGGGTCCATCGGCGAGGCCCTCCTCTGGTCGGGTGCGCGACCTCACCCGGCGGCGAGGCCGACCTCCGCGTGGGTGCCGTCGCAGTAGGGCTTGTTCGCCGATTGGCCGCAGCGACAGAGCGGCGCGCGCAGCAGGGCCCCGTGGCCGGCGAGGGTGACGTTGGCGTGCACCGCGAGGGGCGCGTTCTCGCGCACGCGCAGCACGTTGCCGAGGGGCGGGGACTCCTGCGGTCCGCCGTCGAGCCGCTCGTACCGGATCGCCCCCGACGGGCACGACAGCGCCAGCGCCGCGACCTCGTCGGGGGTGGCGGCGTCGGGGTGGATCCACTCGCCCTGCACGTTGGGCACGAACACGTCGGGCCGGTCGAGCACGCAGTGGCGCGAGTGGATGCACCGCTTCGCCTCGAAGCGGATCAGGCTCTTCTTCCCACGGACCTCTTCGACGTCGCTCATCGCTGCCTCCGTCGACCCCGGAAACCCGCCGCGGGGTGTGCTCCCACGGAGGCTACCACCGTCGATCGTTGATCTCGGCGAGCGCGGGAAGCGCACCCGCCCAGGCGAAACCTGACAGTCAGCTGTCACCGGGGTCGGCGATGGTCCCCTCGTCGACCCCGTTCGGTCGCGGAGGACTCCCATGAAGCTCTATTTTCATCCCATGTCCGGAAACTCTCGCCGCGTGCTGCTCGTGGCCGCGCACCTCGACGTGCCCCTCGAGCGCGTCGTGGTCGACCTCACCCAGGGCGAGCAGCGCGGGGCCGCGCACCTCGCGCGCAACCCCAACGGCCACGTCCCGGTGCTCGACGACGACGGCTTCGTGCTCTGGGAGTCGCGCGCCATCATGCAGTACCTGGCCGACAAGACCCCCGGGCAGACCCTCCTCCCGACCGACGCGCGCGGCCGCGCCGACGTGAACCGCTGGCTCTTCTGGTGCGCCGTCCACATGGCCCCGGCGAACACGGTGCTGGTCTTCGAGAACTTCGTGAAGGCGCTCACGGGCCGCGGTGCGCCCGACCCCGCCGAGGTCGCGCGCGGCACCGGCCTCGTCGCGAAGTACGCGCCGATCCTCGACGCGCACCTCGCGGGCAAGACCTGGGTCGCGCAGGACCGCGTGACGCTCGCGGACTACTCGCTGGCGGCGTCGTTCGCGCTCGCCGGTCCGGCGCGGCTGCCGATCGGGGACTACGCGAACCTGCGGGCGTGGCTCGGTCGCGTGCAGGAGCTCGACGCCTGGCAGCGCACCGCCCCGCCGGCGCCGCCCGCCGCTGCCCGCGGGTGACCTGCGGTCAGCGATCGGGCGCGTGGACTGGCGTCGCGATGAGGGCGTGCAGGAGCGCGCCGTCGTCCGCGAGAGCGTCGAAGGTGCGCGCAAAGGATCGACCCGCCGCGCGCAGGGCGGCGACAGGGAGCGTGTCGGCGAGCGTCTCCTTGTCGGCGTCGATCAAGCAGTGGAGGGCGCGCTGGTCTTTCGGCGCGGCGACGTCGTCGAGCAGCGAGCGATCGGCCGCCCATGCGTCGTACTGCGCGACGTGGGCGCCGGCGCAGGTGCGCTCGCGGCAGAGTTCGGCGGCGCGCTCGGTGCTCTGGTAGAGCCACGACTCGATCGAGTAGGCCGGCACCACGAGATGCAGCCGCTGCATGAGCGCGTCGAGGTCGACTGCGCGCCGCGCGTTGAGCCAGAAGCGGATCGCAGGTTCGATCTGGTCGCGAAACTGCCTGACGGTGGTGCTCTGGTCGGCGCCGCCCTGCTTCCACGTGAGGTCGGCATCGAGGTGGAAGAAGACGAGGCGCGGCGCGCCCTCTCCGTTGATGAGCTGGTCGGCAAGGTACTGTGCGAGTCGCACCCGCGACTGGTGGGCCAGACCGCCGCGACCTCGCCAGAGCTTCACGCCGAGCGAGCGAAGGACGACGGCCCCCGTGTCCTCGCGCGGGATCGTCTGCACGCCGGACCAGTCGATGCCGGAGATGAGCAGGTCGCACATCGCACGGATGCAGGTGACGACGGGCTTCCAGCCGCTGCCGCCGGTGTCTTCGGTCAGCACGACGAAGACCGCGGCGGGCTCTGTCACCAGAGGCCCTGCGTGCGCAGGATGTCGTGCACCTGCATCACGCCGTTCTGGTACGAGCGGAAAAACTCGGCGGACTGCGCCGCGTCGGGATGTGTCCAGACGGTCTCGCTGCGGCCCTCGCCAACCGGAGCGCTGCGACAGAGGACGAAGCCGTGGGCGACGGCGTCTTCGGAGTCGAAGCCGAGGTGGTCGAGCAGC
Organism: Myxococcaceae bacterium; assembly: GCA_028287085.1. GTDB lineage: Bacteria > Myxococcota_A > Polyangia > Polyangiales > SCUS01. Next base: position 3,082 of record JAQBQI010000507.1, on the reverse strand, counting down.
AGCGGGTTCTGCGCCGAGACGAAGACCTGGCGGGCGCCGATGGCGTCGACGCAGGCATCGATCCAGTCCCAGTGGAGGCCGTTGACGAGCTCGTCGGCGACGATCACGTCGGGGTTGCAGGCGAGGTACCAGAAGAAGGTGAGGAGGCGCCGCTGGCCGAAGCTCCAATGGTCGTGCGGGACGAGCGGAGAGATACCGGCCTGCGAGAAGAAGCGGAAGTTGCCGAAGGACGGACCCTTTGTTGCGCCCTCCTCGGCGCTGGTGGACGTCGCCACGACGATGATGCGCCCACGCCCGAGCAGGCGAACGCAGCGGCCGAGAAGGTCGTCGTCGACCAGGTCGAACTCAACGCTCGCCCGTGCGTCAGAAGATGTTTCGGCGATCTTGCTCAACGCGGATCGAGGAACAAATCGTTTCCAGAAAGCGCGCTTGCCGACGGGTTCAGGAATGAGCGCGCTCACCACTTCTGCGCGCGGCGGTAGCGCAGCTCCCTGATGACCCCTGGCACCGGTGAGAACGTCGAACATTGCGACGCCCTCATCCATCCGGAAGCACTCATCGATGTCGGTCATGAGAAGTGCCTTGGCGGCCTCATCGAGCGGCGTGTCGCGACCGCTTCGGATCAGCGCCCACTCGCGCGAGGCTCGAAAGGGATGAGCGACGACCATCTTCTCAAAGTCGCCCATCTCAGCGGAATCCGATCGAAGTTCCCTCAACAGCAGCGTCTCGAAGATGCGCGGCCGTTCTGCGTCGCTCAGCGTGACCTTCGTCGAAGGCGTGAGATCGGCCCGCGCTGTCCCCGGGCCCCGAGGCGTCGTCGAGTTCTCGACGCGTACCAGACACGTCGGCCCGCCCTCGACCCCGAGCTCATACTCGATCGCGAAGGCCTCCCCCTGCAACGCCGTCAGGTCGTCGCGCAGCACCATCGAGATCAGGTTGAGCAGCGTGGTCTTCCCACTCCCGTTGCGCCCGACGAGGACGTTCCACCCGTCGCCGAAGCGCAGCTCGGTCCCCGGCCGCACGTCGCGGAAGTGCTCGATCTTCAACCGCCGCAGCCGGGTCGCCATCGCTCGTCTTCCCCCGCTACTCGCGGAAGTTGTTGTACTGCGCCTCGAAGGCCAGGTCCGACGCCTTCAGCATCTTCATCGCGCTCTGCAGGTCGTCCCGGTTCTTCCCGGTGATGCGCACGGTGTCCTCGTGAATCGACGCCTGCACCTTCAGCTTCGACTCCTTCACGAGCTCGATGACCTTCTTGGCGTTCTCGCGGTCGATGCCCTCCTTGAACTTCACCAGCTGCCGGAAGGTGCGCTGCCCGGCGGGCTTGGCCTCCTGCGGGTCGAGCTGCTTCAGCGACACGCCGCGCTTCACCATCTTCGCGAGCAGCACCTCGTAGGCCGCCTCGACGCGACCCTCGCTGCTCGACACGATCACGATGCCCTCGGTGTTGCGCTCGATCGAGGTGCCCGTGTCGCGGAAGTCGAAGCGCGTGAGAATCTCCTTCTGCGATTGCAGCAGGGCGTTGTCGACCTCGGGCTGGTTGATCTTCGACACGACATCAAACGACGGCATGGACCTGTCCTTCTCCTGCGCCGAACGGTCGGCGCGCCCGTTGTCTACGCGCTGCCCACGGCGCGCAAGGTTTCGCCCGCGGTCCAGAGGTCGGCGAGGGCCTCCGTCGCGAGGGTCACCCGGTCGACGCCGCGCTCGGCCTCGAGCACCCGCTGCCGCATCGCCGCGTCGATGACGAAGCGGTCGACCAGGCGCAGCGCCAGCCGCGACGAGGGCAGCTCGGTCGGCACCGCGTACTCGAACTGCGGCTGCTGCTCGCGCGCGACGCGGAGCACCGCCGCCAGCGTCGACAGCATCGCCGCCCGCTCGACCGACGGCACCTCCGCGTCGTCGGGCTCGTGCATCGCCGACGCCTTCACGCGCCGGTAGGGCGCGACGAAGTCCAGCTCCGCGAGGCGCACCCGCACCATGCCCTCGACGAGGATGTTGAAGCGCCCGTCGGGCAGCTGCTGGTGCGCCACGATGCGCCCCGCCGTGGCCACGCTCGCGAAGCGCGGCGGGTCGGCCTCGGGGTCGCCCACGATGGGGCTCACCACCAGCCAGCCGTGCGACGCGAGCGCGTCGCGCACCATCGCCCGGTAGCGCGGCTCGAAGATGTGCAGCGGCATCCGCTGGTCGGGCAGCAATACCACCCCGGGTAAAGGGAACACCGCCACCGCCTCGATCGGCACCATTCGCTACGCCCCCCTGCGCGCGGCCGCGTCGAGGAACTCCCGCCGCGCCGCCACGTCGTCGGCCCACCGCCCCGCGAAGGACTGGGTCACCACCAGCGCCGCCGCCTGCCGCTCGCCCCGCTGCGAGAGGCACGCGTGCCGGCCCTCGAGCACCACGCCCGCGGCGCGCGCCCCGAGGTGCTCGACCAGCGCGTCGGCGACCTGCCGCCCGAGCGTCTCCTGGAGCACCAGCCGGTGCGCGAAGCACTCCACCAGCTGCACCAGCGCGCCGAGGCCCACGATGCGCCCGCCCGGCAGGTAGCCCACCGTGGCCCGGCCCACCGAGGGCAGCAGGTGGTGCGGGCACATCGTCGCGAAGGTCACGTCGGCCAGCACCACCATCGAGCGCTCGCTCGACGGCAGCGCCTCGGCGAGCACCGCGGCCGCCGTGTGCCGGTAGCCGTCGAGGAACTCGTCGCGCCACGCCCGCGCCGCCCGCTCGGGCGTGCCCGAGAGCTCCGGGTCGGCGTCGACCGGCAGGCCCAGCGCCAGGAGGAATGCCCGCAGCGCCTGCGCCGCCTCGTCGATCGTGTCGGCCATAACGGGGTTACGTGTCCGCGGTCTGCGCCGCGACCGGGCGCACTGCGTGGATGCCGCAAACGCCCGCCGGCCGCAACCTCATCGGGGGGGCGCGCGACACGGCCGCCGGCGCGCCGACGCGCGGTTGCGGGGATGGTTCCCCGGGTCGTAGCGTGTCGGTCGAGCGCAGAGAGGGATCACCGTCGTCGTGAGCAACATCAAACCCACCGGCCCCAACGCCACCAGCCCCGTCGACCCGCTCGGCGACGCCGCGCCCGCCG
>JAQBQI010000504.1 GCA_028287085.1 Myxococcaceae bacterium | reverse complement strand
AGGCGGGCGCGGGCGTCGGGCGCGAGCGTGCTGCGCGCCGGGGCGGTGAGCGCGAGGTGCAGCGCGGCGACGGCGCCGAGCAGCGAAGAGGCCTTCCACGCGATCGACGACGAGGTCACCACCGCCGAGGCGCTAGCGGACCGCGGGGTGCCCGGTCAAGAAAGGGTCCGATGACTACGGGGTGACGGTGGCGGTGAGCGCGTCGGGGCAGTACTGCCGGCGCTCGCGGTACGCGGCCATCTCCTCGGGGCTGACGGCGCGGCCGATGATGAACAGGTCGTCGACGGTGCCGTTGATGCCGAGCTGGGCCTCGCCATCGTTCATGTCGGCGCCGATGAGCACCGGCGCGGGCGGGTACGCGATGGCGGCCTCCGGCGGGTACACGCAGGTGTTGGGGGCGATCATGCCGTCGACGGTGCCGGGGCAGAGGTACTGGCAGGCCTGCGCGCAGGTGGGCGTGCCCGCGCCGCCGTCGGGCAGGTCGTCGGGGTAGCACGGGCCGACGAGGGGGTCGGGGTGGGTCGCGTCGGCCGGGCAGTAGCGCCCGCCTGGCGGAAACAGGTTGAGCGCGCGCGGGAACTCGTAGGTGCTGCCGTCGTAGTAGCTGCGCCGGACGGTGTGGGGCCGCGCCGTCGTGTCGATGGTGAGCGCGAGGAAGTGCCAGTGGCCCGCGAGGGCGGAGCCCAGGAGGGGCTCGACGGTCGTGATGTGGGCGTACTGCATCACGTCGGTGCAGGGCTCGACGCACGAGTTGCCCTGGTAGAGCGTGTCGTTCTCGTTGTCGCCGCGGAAGAAGATCGCCCACGGGTTGAAGATGGCGTTGTTGACGATGCGCGGGTCGGTCTCGGGCAGGTGCCAGTGGTTCGCGCGCGCGGTCTGGTCGGGCATGCCGAAGCACACGACGGTCTGGAAGTTGTCGTTGAAGTGGTTCGACGTCGTCTCGGGGTTGACCCACACGCCGACGGTGAGCTGCGTGCGCGCGGTGTCGAAGGGCGCCGAGCTGGCCGAGCGCCAGTTGACGATGCGGTTGGGCGACTTCAGCCCGGCGGCCTTGAGCAGCGGCACGCTCGGGAAGTTGAGCGAGTGCTGCGCGCGGGTGAAGTGCGCCGTCGGGGCGAGCAGCGAGGGGGGCGCGTCGGCGCTCCAGAGGGGCGGGCGCACCGCGACGTCGACGGGCGGCGCGTCGTAGGGCGTCTGGTGGAGGAAGGCGTCGAAGGGCACCGCGCCGACCGACGGGCAGGTGCGCGAGCCGGCGCCCTCGTCGAAGGCGTACGCGCCGAGGGTGTTGGCGGCGTGCATGGGCACGCGGTCGAAGGTGTCGTCGTAGCTGTTGGCCGCGGCGACGGCGGTGCTGCCGCCGTAGTGCACGGTGAGCGTGGCGGTCGCGCCCGCGACGAGCGAGGGCACGCGCACCCACGCGACGCCCGTCGCGCAGCTGGTCACGAAGTGCGGCGCCCACGCGCCCGCCGCGGTGCGAAACACCAGCCGGTCGCAGGCCGGCCCGGCGGCCGCGAGCACCGCCGCGGGCAGCACCACGCGAACCTGCAGGTCGGTGTACGCCGCGCGCGCGCCGGTGACGGTGAGCACGCCGTGCGAGGGCAGCCCGCAGGTCGCGTTCGAGGGGCACGGGTCGGGGTGCACGGGCGCCGTGATCGCCGGGCACCCGGGCGCCGTCCCCACGTCGGTGGGCACGCCCGCGTCGCCCGTGCCCGCGTCGGGCAGCGGCGGCGTGTCGGTCGGCCCGACCGCGTCGACCGCGGGCCCGTTGTCGACGCCCGGCGGGACGTCGCCGCCGCCGCCGAGGTCGACGGTCACGACGTCGGGACCGCCGCCGCCGAGGTCGTCGACCGCGCCGTCTTCGCCCGGCATCGTCGCGTCGACGGCGCCCTTGTCGACCGGGTCGACCACGTCGTCGGGCATCAGCTCGCCGCGCTCGGGACAGCCCGCCAGCGCCGTCGCGCCGCCGACCAGAAGCAACCCACTCCACCCCGCGCGCACGCCTCGGCTGATCATGTTCGTGACGGTATCGGTCGGGCCCGCCGCGGTCGAGCGCAAGCGCTTGACGCCGCGGCCCGCGGGAGTGTCTACCCGCCGTCAGCCACCTATGCCCTGGATCAAGCTGGGTCTCGTGCTGCACACGATCGCCGCGGGGGCGCTGACCGGCGCGGTGACCCACCTCGCGCTCGTGCTGTGGCGCGCGCGGCGGGGCCGCCCCAACCCGCGGCTCCAGCGCCTCTACCCCGCGGTGGCGCTGGGCTGTTACGCGGCGGTGTATTCGCTCGGAACGCTGATCTACCCGCGCTACCGGGTGGCGGTGCGCGCGGAGTATCTCGACGAGCACGCGCCGGCGATGGCGGTGCTCTTCGACCTGAAGGAGAACCTCGCGACGCTGCTCGGCCCGCTGCTGCTGGCCGCGGTGGTGCTCTCGCGCGAGGAAGACCCGGCGCGCCCGAGCCGCGCGCTGCTGGGCTGCGCGGCGGTGGTGGCGCTGGGGGTGTGGTTCAACCTGGTGTCGGGGCTGCTGGTGGCGAGCGTGAGGGCGGTGTGAGCGCCCGCGCGCGCTTCGCCACCGGGGTCGGGACGCTCGCCGCGGGCGCGGTGTACCTGGTGATGACGACGACGCGCGCGGGGGTGCTCTTCTACCTGCCGACGCGCGGCACCTGGACCTGGTCGCCCCCGACGGGCGTGATCGCGATGGACTGGTTCGCGCGCTCGAACGCGACGCTGGCGGCGGCGGCGCTGGCGACGTGGGCGGCGTGGCGGTGGGCGCCGTCCGACCCGAAGCGCCGCGCGCGCTGGTCGTCGCGGGTCTGGGCCCTGGGCTGGACGGTGCTGGCCTGGTCGGCGGCGTACACGGCGATGTGGCTGGTGTCGCGGCCCTGAGCCGGGCGCTTGCGGGGCGGCGCCGCGGCGGTCAACCTCACCCGGGAAAGCCGAGGTGACGACGATGCTGATGGGTGGACCGGCCTGCGAGAGCTGCGGGCGACCGATGGCGGTGGGGCGGAGCGGGAAGTACTGCGAGCACTGCAGCGACGCGAAGGGCGCGCTGCTCTCCTACGACGAGGTGCACCGGCGGCTGGTCGAGCGGGAGTTCATGGGCCGCAACGGGATGCAGCGCGAGCAGGCCGAGGTGGCGGCGCGCAACGCCCTGTCGCGGATGCCCGCGTGGCAGGGCGCCGCGCGCTAGCGGCGCGGCGCTTACGTGGGGGGGGTAAACGCTCAGTCGGCGGGGACGTCGGCCGCGGCGCCGGTGTCGGCGGTGCTGGCGTCGCGGCAGACGGTGACGGTGGTCGAGCGGGTGCAGCTGAAGTCGCGGCAGTCGACGAAGTTGTTGCAGTCGTTGTCGACGCCGTCGCCGCAGGCGGCGGTGGTGTCTTCGCTGCCGCGGCAGGTGCAGCCCGGCGGCGCGAATTGGCCGGGGGGGCAGGTGCCCTGGCACGAGCAGTTGTTGTCCATGCAGTCGACGAAGCCGTCGCAGTCGTTGTCGACGCCGTCGCCGCAGGTCGCGGCGCTGTTCTCGAGCGCGCCGCCCGAGTCGCAGGCGGGCCGGTCGGCCGGCGCGCCGCCGTCGCGGGGGCACGTCGTCCGGGGGCAGTCGAAGTCCATGCAGTCGCGGAAGCCGTCGCAGTCGTTGTCGACGCCGTCGGTGCAGGCCGCGGCGGTGTTCTCGGGGCTCATCGCGTCGCACGTGACCGGGGTGCCGCCGTCGGAGGGGCAGGTCGTGCGGGGGCAGTCGAAGTCGCGGCAGTCGCGGAAGCCGTCGCAGTCGTTGTCGACGCCGTCGGTGCAGGCCGCCGCGGTGTTCTCCATGCCCGTCGCCGTGCACGTGCCGGCGTCGGGGCAGAAGGTGACCGCGGGGTTGTTGCGCGAACAGTCGAAGTCCATGCAGTCGGTGCGTCCGTCGCAGTCGTTGTCGACGTTGTCGCCGCAGGCCGCGGGGGTGTTCTCGGCGCCCGCGCGCACGCAGCCGTCGCCCGGGGTGGCCGGCACGTCCATGCCCCCGCCGCCGCTGTCGACCACCCCGCCGCTGTCGACCACCCCGGAGTCGGTCTCGGTCGGGGTGAGGCTCTCCGAGCGGCAGTTCGCGATCACGAGTCCGAGGCCGAGCATCCAACGAAGGCTTCGCATTCCACACTCTCCCGCGCTCGTTCAGGTCGAAGCGCCTGCGCGCCCCTACCACGATGCCCGCGGGCGCGAAACCTCCCGACCGACGGGGCTCAGCCGTTGTTGAACCAGGGGTCGTTGATGGCCAGCCGCGCGTAGGGGCCGAAGGCCGTCACCGCCCCGGCCCGCCGCAGCGCCGAGGCGGCCTTGAGCAGGATGTTCGCGTCGCGCGGCTGCGTCAGCCCCGCGAGGTGCCACCACACGGCGGCGTCGACCCAGCGCTCTTCGCGCTCGGCGTTCTCGGCCTCGGTGACCGCGCGCGTCGGGTCGCTCAGCACGTCGGCGTCGGCCACCCGGTTGAGCAGCCCCACCGGCCGCCCCAGCGTCACGCTCAGCTGCGCGTCGAGCACCCCCAGCAGAAACCTCACCTGCGACTCGGGCCCCGGCCTCGCCTGCGGCGTGCGCGGGCGCGGCTTCGGGCTCGGCGCCGCCCGGCCCGCGGCGTCGACCGCGCGGT
>JAQBQI010000492.1 GCA_028287085.1 Myxococcaceae bacterium | reverse complement strand
TGCGCGCCCGCCGACGCGGCGGCGCTCGCCGACGGGCGCGTCGTGGGCGGCCCCTTCGCGACGGCGGTGGTGTCCTTCGCGCCCGGCGAGGGCGCCACCTTCGGGCACGCCGCGATGCCGGGCGTCGTGCTCGGTCCGCCCCAGGGCGCCGGCGACCTGCGCGGCTCGACCGACGTCGTGTCGCTGGGCCGCGGCGGACAGATCGTCGTCACCTTCGACCGCGACATCGTCGACGGCCCGGGCGACGACTTCGTGGTCTTCGAGAACGCGTTCACCGTTCCCGGCGTCGCGGAGCGCTACTGGGAGGAGCTCGGCGAGGTCTCCGTGAGCGAGGACGGCGCGACCTGGGTGGCCTTCCCCTGCGACGCGGCGGGCGCCCGCCCGCACACGAACTGCGCGGGCTGGAACCCCGTGTACTCGGCGCCCGCCAACGGCCTCTGCGCGCTCGACCCGCGCGTGTCCGGGGGCGACGCCTTCGACCTCGCCGCGGTGGGCGTGCGCCGCGCGCGCTACGTCCGCGTGCGCGACCTCGCGACGCAGGGCCTCATGGAGCCTTCGACGGGCTTCGACCTCGACGCGGTAGGCGTGATCCACGGGCGGTGACCTGCTAGGGTCGGCGCCGCGGCGCGCCGGGGCTCATCTCTCGGGCGGGCGCAGAAAGCGCTCGGGGTTGAAGCCTTGAACAAGAACGTGATGGTCGGAGCGGTGAGCGTCATCGTCGTCGGCAGCCTCGCCGCCGTGGGCGGCACCGCCTTCTGGATGTGGCGCAAGGGCCGAAACTCCGCCAACGCCCTGGGCCGCATGCCCCCCAACAGCTTCGTCGTCGCGCGCGTCGAGCTCGACCAGCTCCGCAACTTCCCCCCCTTCGCCGAGCTCCGCCGCACCCTCACCAACCCCGCGCCCGGCGCGAGCGCCCGCGAGGCCGAGCTCGGCCGCCAGATGCGCGACGTCGTCGCCCGCTGCAGCTTCGACCCCGTCGACCGCGTGCGCACCATCTACGTCGGCGCCGACCGCGACCTGCTCGCGGGGCGCTCGACCTCCGCGTGGGTCGCCTCGGCCGCCCACGACGTCGCGCCCGCCCAGGCGGTGCAGTGCCTCGCCGCCGTCGTGGCGCTCGCCCACGGCACGGTCACCACCGCGCAGGTCGGCGGCCGCGCCGTGCAGACGCCCGTGTTCAACCGCGCCACCCCGACGCCGCGCGACCCGTCGGTGCACTTCATGGCCGGCAGCGCCGTCGTCGCCGAGCAGGCGTACATGCCCACCGCGCTGCGCTTCGCCTACCAGGAGGCGCCCGGGCTCAGCCTGAGCTCGCCGCTGCCCCGCATGATGGAGCACCTCGGCGCGCAGCGCGCCGTCGCCGTCGCCGTCGACGTGGCGGCGGTGCGCGCGCAGAACCAGCAGACCGTCACGGAGTTCGCCGACGACCTCGTGCGCGCCAACCCGGGCAGCGCCGACCTCACGCTGGCGCGGCAGATGGAGACCGGCGGCATCGCGTTCAGCTTCCCCAACGCGGGCGTCGAGGCCGCCGCGCGCGGCGAGTTCGCGAGCGCCACCGTGGCGCGACCCTTCACGGCGGCGCTCCAGACCTTCTGGGCCGCGCGCAAGGCCGAGATCGTCGCCACCATCGGCGAGGCGCAGCAGGGGCTCGGACCGATCCGCGCGATGGCCGGGCTCGCCGGCGGCCAGGACGCGAGCGCGCGCTTCGAGCGCCTCGATGGCGCCTTCGGCGTGGCGCGCGCCGCGCTCGAGCAGCTGCGCATCACGCAGGACGACCGCTCGGCGGTGGTCACCCTCACGCTCACGCCGCCGCAGGTGACGACGCTGGTCAACGCCGCCAAGGCCGCGCGCGAGCTCGCGTCGGACATGGCCCGGATGACGGGCGGCCTCGGGGGCATGCTGGGCGGCGGCGGCAGCCAGAACGAGCGCCCGGTCGAGCCGCCGCCGGCGCCGCCGGGCCTGCCGACGATCAGGTTCTAGCGAACGATGACGCGGGCGCCCGACGCGAGGCAGAAGCGCAGCCCGCCGCCGACGCGATCGAAGAGCAGCGCCGGGTCGATGCCCTCGTCGGAGAGCCCCTGGCGCAGCCGGTAGAGCAGGGAGTTGAGCTCGGTGCGGCCGTTGCGCTCGCCGGGCCAGACGCGCGCGCAGACGGCCTCGTCGGGGACGATGTCGCCCGCGACGAGGGGCGACGGCGGCTGTAGCAGGCTGGCCACGAGGTCGCAGCGCCGGTCGGCCAGCATCGCGACGTGCAGGCGCCCGCCGATCTCCAGCGTCAGCCGCCCCCCGCGCGGGAGGAACTCCAGCATCGCCACCATCGCGTGCCGCGGGCGCACCGCGGTGAAGGTCTCGGCCTCGGCGCGCGCGAGCCTCGCCCGCACGCGAAACTCCTCCGACCGGTAGACGATGAGCGTGTCTTCGGCGACGGCCACGCGCTCGCCCACCTCGAGCGGGTGCCCGCACGAGACGCCCTCGCGCAGGGCCGTCAGCACGGGCGGCCCCGAGCGGAGGGTGAGCGAGAAGACGGTGGGCTCCCAGCCCGGCACGATGAGGTCGTCGACGGCGCCGCCGCCGACGCGGAAGGTCGACGCGACCACGAGGTGCAGCAGCCCGCTCTGGCGCTCGAGGCACCACGCGACCTCCGACGCGCGGGGCGAGTACTCGGCCTCGCCCTCGCCCACGACGAAGGTCCACTCGCCGACCTCGATGCGGTCGCCCGCGGCGAGCGGCGACAGCGCGGTGCAGGGCGTGCCGTTGAGCCGCACGGGCCCGCGCCCGAGCGGGAGCATCTCGGCGCCGTTGGCCCCGAGGCGGACGAGCAGGTGGTGGCGGCTGATCTCCGGCTGCTCGAGCACGAGGTTGCAGTCGGGGTTGCGGCCGATGAGCACGGGCCACGCGCCGATGGCGACGCGGCCGTGCGGGGCGTCGAGCCAGTAGCGCCGGGTGAGCAGGTGGGAGAGGTTCATGCGGGGCGCGCGGGCGTCCACGGTCGGGGCGGCGGGGAGGTCGGTCGCTACCGCGGTGGACACGAGCGCGAGACTGCCACCCCGGCCGCGGGGGGCCGGTGGCAGATCGGTGGCAATCGGCGGCGGGGAAGCGGCGGAAGGGCGCCAGGTCGGCGCCGTCGCGGTGGGATCGGGCCGCGCTACCGGCGACGCGCCCGCCGGGTCACCCCCGACGAACGCGGCGCCGCGCTCGGGTCAGGGAGCGACCGCGGCTTCGACGGCCACGCGCTCGGCGCTCGTGAGGGTGCGGTTGAAGACCAGGATCCGCGAGATCGCACCGTCGAAGGCCCCGTAGTCGTAGGAGAGGCTGTTCACGAAGGACGGGCCGTTGACGCTGCCGATGCTGAACGACGTCGTGCCGTCGTTGTAGTGCGAGTCGGTGAAGGTGGCCACGAGGGCGCCGTTCACGTACGCGGTCGAGCCCGACGGGACGTTCTGGCGCAGCGACGAGACGACCACGAGGGGGACGTCGTTCGCCGTCACCTGGTCGAAGGCGGTGTAGCCGTTGCCGTTCGAGAGGCCCCAGCCGCCGTTGTACTGGCTGCCCGCCGACAGGAGGCGGTCCCAGGCGCCGTCGTCCTGGCCCCAGATGCCGTCGTACGCCCGGTAGTTGCCGGGGGTGTTCTGGAAGACCGCCACTACCGTGACGTCCGGCAGGCTCCCGACGTTCAAGTTGACGGGCACCGCGAAGAGCTGGCTCCCGTCGAACTTGAAGGCCGGCCGCCCGTTGATCCATGACGACCGGTAGGTGGGGCAGCGGGCGGGGTTGCTCTGCGTGCCGTCGTTGGTGCGGGCGAGGTCGCGCCACGTGCAGACGGAAGTGCCTTCCACGGGCGCCGGGCCGCCCTCGTTCACGTCCGCCGCGCTGAACCACGCGACGAGGCTCGTCAGCTGGCACGTCGTCGTGCAGCCGCTCACGATGCTGTTGCTGTTGCGCGCGCCGAGGTCGCACTGCTCGCCCGCGTCGAGGTTGCCGTTGCCGCACGAGGAGACGCAGGTCCCTGCCGCGCACGCCGCGCCGGCCGAGCAGACGTTGCCGCAGGCGCCGCAGTTCGCGGCGTCGGTCAGCACGTTGACGCAGCCCGCCGCGCAGAGCGACTGGCCGACCGCGCAGCCGGTGGGGCCGGCGGCGTTGAGCGCGGCGATCGCGCAGGGGCCGAGGGCCGTGTTGTAGAGCCGCGCCTCGTCGACGTCCCCGGCGAAGAAGGGGTCCTCGCCGGCCGCGGTGCCCGACTCGCCGATGCGCGCCGCGTGGCGCACGCCCAGGAGGATCTGCGACGCGTTGGCCCCGTAGGTCTGGAGCGTGCCCATGGTGTAGCCGGCGTAGAGCACGCCGTTGCGGTAGATCGCGATGCTGTTGTCCGACGCGTAGGCGATCGCGATCATCACGCTCGCGGGGTAGGCGACGGTCTCCGAGGGGCCGCCGTTGTTCGGCGGGCTGCGCAGGAGGTAGTAGCTGCCGGCCATCCACTGGCGCGCCAACCGCTCGCCGTAGACGACGCCGTCGAAGAGGTCGTCGTTCGTGATCGGAATGTCGAGCGAGAGCACGCCGCCCCCGCGCTGCGTGAGGTTCCTGGGGCTGACCCAGACCACGAGGGTCTTCACGGTCACCGTCTCGGGCACCGCGGCCGACCGCGCGTACTGCGAGATGCCGTCGAGGCTCAGCCGGCCGCCCGTGACCGCCGCGCCGTTGGAGAGCGCGAGGTTGAGGGTGCCGATCGAGTCGCGGCCGGTCCCGTCGTTGAAGGTCCACTGGTGGATCGGCGCGGGCGTCGTCGCCGGCGGGCACGCGCAGGCGCCCGCGGTGCAGGCCTGCCCGGCCGCGCACGCCACGCCGCAAGCGCCGCAGTTCGTGGCGCTGGTGGCGAGGCTGGCCTCGCAGCCGTTGGCGGCGTTGCCGTCGCAGTTGCCGAAGCCGACCGCGCACCCGCAGGTGCGGCTGCCGGGCGTGTTGGTGCAGGTCGCGTTGGCGCCGCAGCCGCCGTTGTTCGTGGCGCACTCGTTGATGTCGGCGCAGGCGAGGCCGAAGAGGAGGGTGTAGCCCGCGTTGCAGGACTCCATGCCGCAGCTGCCCGAGCGGCAGGCGGGGGTGCCACCCGCGTTCGAGCAGACGAGGCCGCAGATGCCGCAGCTCGAGGTGCTGCTGGCGACGTTGGTCTCGCAGCCGTCGGCCGAGCTGCCGTTGCAGTTGGCGAAGCCCGCGGCGCAGGCCCCGAGCGAGCAGGTGCCCGCCGTGCAGACGCCCGCGCCGTTGGCGTAGGTGCACGCGGTGCCGCAGACGCCGCAGTTGCCGGCGTTCGAGGCGAGCGTCACCTCGCAGCCGTTGGCCGCGTCGTGGTCGCAGTCGGCCAGGCCCCCGGCGCAGACCGCCGTGGTGCACGCGCCCGACTGGCAGGTGCGTCCCTGGGTGCAGACGACGCCGCAGCCGCCGCAGTTGGCGCTATCGGCGTTGGCGTCGACCTCGCAGCCGTTGGCGGCGTTGCCGTCGCAGTCCTCCTGGCCCGGGGCGCAGGCGTAGCCGCAGGCGAAGCCCGCGCAGGTCGGCGTGGCCGAGGGGCGCGCCGGGCACACGACGCCGCAGCCGCCGCAGTTCGTGGCGTTGCTGTGGATCTCGACCTCGCAGCCGTTGGCCGCGTTGCCGTCGCAGTCGCGGTGGAAGGGGTCGCAGCGGCCGATCGCGCACTGGCCGCTCGCGCAGGCCGGGATGCCGTTGGCGGTGGCGCAGGTACGACCGCAGGCGCCGCAGTTCGAGAGGTCCGCCGCGGTGGCGACCTCGCAGCCGTCGGCCGGGTTGCCGTTGCAGTCGGCGAAGCCGGGCGCGCAGGCGCCGATCGCGCAGGCGCCGTTGCCGCAGACCGCGGTCGCGTGGGCGAGTTCGCAGGCGCGGCCGCAGCGGCCGCAGTTGGTCACGTGGGTCGCGGGGGCGGACTCGCAGCCGTTGGTCTCGTCGCCGTCGCAGTCGGCGAGGCCGTCGACGCAGGTGGTGACGGTGCAGGCGCCGCTCTCGCAGGTGCGCCCCTGGGTGCAGGCGTTGCCGCAGGCGCCGCAGTGGGCGTTGTCGGTGGTCACGGCGACTTCGCAGCCGTTGGCCGCGTTGGTGTCGCAGTCGGCGTGGCTCGCGTCGCACGCGAAGCCGCACGCGCCGTTGCAGGTCGCGGCGGCGTGGGCGGGCGCGGCGCACGCGGTCGCGCAGGTTCCGCAGTGGGCGAGGTCGGAGGAGAGCGAGGCCTCGCAGCCGTTGGCCGCGTTGCCGTCGCAGTTCGCCCAGCCGGCGTCGCAGGCGCCGAGGGCGCAGGCGCTGGCGCCGCAGACGCCCGTCGCGTGGGCGTAGGAGCAGGCCGTGCCGCAGCCGCCGCAGTTGGTCGCGTCGGTGCCGAGCGCGATCTCGCAGCCGTTGGCCTGCTGTCCGTCGCAGTCGGCGTAACCCATGTCGCAGACCGCGAAGCCGCAGGCGCCGTCGGTGCACTGGGGCGCCGCGTTGGCGAAGGCGCAGGCGTGGCCGCACGCGCCGCAGTGGCCCGTGTCACTGGCGGGCGTGGTCTCGCAGCCGTCGAGCGCGAGCGTGTTGCAGTCGGCGTGTCCGGCCACGCACACGGCCGTCGAGCAGGCGCCCGACTGGCAGGTCGTGGCGTTGGCGCAGGCCGTCCCGCAGGCGCCGCAGTGCGCGTCGCTGGTGGTGAGGTCGACCTCGCAGCCGTTGGCCGCGCTGCCGTCGCAGTCGGCGAAGCCCGCCTCGCAGGCGATGGCGCAGCCGTTCGCGCCGCAGGTCGGCGTCGAGTGCGCGCCGAAGGCGCAGACCGTCCCGCAAGCGCGGCACGAGGTCACGCTGGAGAGGTCGGTCTCGCAGCCGCTCGCGGTCGAGCAGTCGGCGAAGCCCGGCGCGCAGGCCGCGACCTGGCAGGCGCCCGCTGCGCACACCGACGAGGCGTGGGCGAGCGAGCAGGCGTTGCCGCAGGCGCCGCAGTTCGCGGCGCTCGAATCGAGGGCGACCTCGCAGCCGTTGGCCGCGACCCCGTCGCAGTCGGCGTAGCCCGCGGCGCACGCGCCGATCGCGCAGGCGCCGTTGCCGCAGACCGGCGAGGCGTTGGCGAGCGCGCAGGCGTGGCCGCACGCGCCGCAGTTGGCGACGTCGCTGGCGGGCGTGATCTCGCAGCCGTTGGCGGCCGAGCCGTCGCAGTTGGCGAAGCCCGGGGCGCAGGTGCCGACCGCGCACTGACCGGCGACGCAGGCGGGCGCGGCGTGGGGCACCGCGCAGGCGTGGCTGCACGCGCCGCAGTTGGCGACGTCCGTGGTCAGCGCGACCTCGCAGCCGTCGCCCACGCTGGTGTTGCAGTTGGCGCGGTCGGTCGCGCAGGCGATGGTCGAGCACGAGCCGCCGACGCAGGTGCTGGTCGCGCCGAGCGACGAGGTGCAGGCGTTGCCGGGCGTGCCGCAGTTGGCGTCGGTGGTGACGTCGAGCTCGCAGCCGTCGGCGCGGTTGCCGTTGGCGTCGGCCCAGCCGGTCGCGCAGGTCAGGGTGCACACGCCCGCGCCGCAGCTCGGCGTCGAGTGCGCGCCCGAGGCGCAGGCGACGTTGCAGCCGCCGCAGTCGGTGAGCGTGCGGGTCGAGACCTCGCAGCCGTTGGCGGCCGCGCCGTCGCAGTTGGCGCTGCCCGCGCTGCACGCCGCGACGCCGCAGGCGCCGTTGGTGCAGACCGCGGTCGCGTTGGCGAGCGTGCAGACCGCGCCGTTGGGCGAGCTGGGGTTGGAGCAGAGCCCCGTGGCGGGGCTACAGGTCCCGGCGACGTGGCAGGCGCCGCTGGTGGTGCAGACGACCCCGAGGCACTCGCAGGCGTCGCCCTGGCCGTCGTGGTTGGTGTCGAGCTGGGTGGCGTTGGAGACGGTCGGGCAGTTGTCCTGCCAGTCGAGGTCGCCGTCGTTGTCGCGGTCCACCGCCGGGCGGTCGATGCGGAACTTGATGCGCAGCGACTGGCCGTCGCGCAGCGGGGTGAAGGCGACCGTGTCGACGGTGCGGAACTCCTGCTGCGAGCGCACCAGGTCGATGTCCGCGAAGCCGAGCTCGCGGGTGCCGCCGCCGACGGCGGGCACCAGCACGCGCACGCGGTAGCGGGCGGTGAGCGAGAGGTTGGCGTTGTTGGTCTTCCAGCGGGCGTAGAAGTAGCCCTCGGGGTCGTCGTCGCCGTCGTCGTCGTCCGCGTCGCAGGGGTGGCCCTGGAGGTGGGTCCGCAGCCGCTCGCCGCTCGGCCCGCTGGTCAGGGTGAAGGTCGCCAGCGTGCGGAGGGTGACGCCCGCGGCGGTCACCTCGTCGATGCGCACCGTCGGCGAGACCGACGGCAGGAAGTCGCCCATCTGCGCCGGCCGCGGAACCATCGGCGGCAGGAAGAGGAAGCCCGCCGTGCCCCCGTTGTGGAGCTGGTCGGAGATGACCGCCTGGGCGCTCTGGTGGGTGCCGTCGGCGGCGGCGGTGGGCGAGTCGGTGGAGCTGCAACCGGCGGCGAGCAGGAGCGGCGCACACAGCGCCATGAGCGTTGACGGTCTGAACCTTCGATTGGGCATCGGGTCCCCTTCGGTGGGCGGAGCGGGAACGACCGCGAAGTGCGGCAGGGTCCGATCCGAAGGGGGAAGGTGCGGGAAGACTTTCCCGGAGCCGGTAGCAGGGCGGTGGCAACACCGCGCCGCCGCGGCGTTCAGCGAGAAATCGCGGTGGCGGGGATCAGGCGGTCTGCTGGAGCAGGCGCTTCACGCGGGCCTCGGCGGCCTCGACGATGCGGGTCGACTCGTTCTCGGGGATGCGCAGCACGGCCGTGAGGTCGCCCACGAAGGCCTTCTCGACGCCGGTCTGCTCGCCGTCGATGTGCGTGAGCACGACGGCGTGGTTGAGCAGCGTGCGCCGGTCGTCGGCCGAGAGGTCGGTCAGGGGGATGTCGGCCAGCGTGCGGGGCGTCGAGGCGAACTCGCGGACGGCCGCGGTCTCCTCGTCGGTCGCACCGAAGGCGCTGATGAGCGCGTCGAGGTGCTCGCGCTCCTCGGACGCGAACTTCCCGTCGATCCAGGCCACCGCCACCAGGGACTTCAAGATCGCCATGTCCTGCTCGTGCATCGACTTCGCCTCTGCGCTCATCGCCGCGGCCTCTCCGCGGCGGTGTGGGAGCGCGAGGATAGACAAGTTCCCACCCGGCTGGGAAGCGTTAGGGGCGGGCGCCTCGCCCGGACGGGCTATGTCACAGCCCCGAGCGGCGCCGGCCGCGATGTGGCATGACGCGGCCTCGAAGGAGACCACCACCATGAGCTTCGGAAAGAACCCCCACGTCGCCAAGGCGACGGCCGCAGAGCAGAAGGCCCGCGCCGCGGGCGACGAGGGCGCGCGGGTCATCGCGTGGCGCGAGGCCGCCCGCCAGTGGGAGCGCGCCGCCGAGCGCGAGGCGATGCCCAAGCGCGCCGCGGAGTACACCGCCGCCGCCGCCGCCGCCCGCGAGGCCGCCGACAACCCCGAAGGCCCCGCCGCCGACGAGCCCGCCGCCGCGGCCCCCGTGGCGGTGCCCCCGAAGCCCGACCCCGCCGACCTGAACTAGGCCCCCTCCCCCGTCGCCGCCGTCGGCAGCCGCGCCGCGGTGATCCGGTGCAGCTTGAACTGCCGGGCCTCGCCCTTGTCGAGGTCGTCGCAGTTCAACAGCGTCTCGGTGCGCTCCATCACCACCGCCCGCACGCGCACCGTGCGCTCGCTCTCGCCGCGCGCCCCGTCGTAGCGGATCACCACGGGCCGCTGCTCGATCCACGCCGACTCGATGACCGCGCGCACCGCCGGCGCGCAGCTCTGCGCGGGCACTCCGACGAAGGACAGCGACCGCCGCAGCGCCACCAGGTCGCGCTGCGCCCGCGGCGGCAGCGCCGACTCGACCTTGTCGAGCGCGGTGCCGAGGGTGTCGGTGAAGGGCACCCAGCGCATGTCGATGAGCAGCCGCCCCGCCGTGACGAGCAGCGAGGCCTCGCGCGCGGTGAAGTTCACCGGCGGCAGTGCGTAGGCGCGGTCGAGCGCGTAGCCGCCCCCGCGGCCGCGCTCGGCGTGCACCGGCAGCGACGCCGCGCGCAGGCTCTCGAGGTCGCGGTACATGGTGCGCAGGCTCACGCGGAAGCGCTCGGCGAGGGCCTCGGCGGTGATGCCCGTGCGGCGGGCGCGCAGGGCCTCGGAGAGGGCGAAGAGACGCTCGGTGCGGCGCATCGGCGAAAGCTGTCACCCACCTGACAATCGCGCCAGAGGGCTCCCCGACCGTGTGGACGTCGCCACACGGCCGCGGGTCGGCCCGCCCACGCTCGCGCGCCCGTCTCGACGGCGCGCGCCTTGAGACGCCGCGGGGCACGCGCGCTGCTCTGTCTCGGGAGCCATGCACTACCTCCTCGCCGCGCTCCCCGGTCTCATCTCGGTCGGCCTCTTCGTCGCGACGCTCCACCTCGGCCGCGCGCCCGCCGTGGCCGCGAAGTAGCGCCCGCCGCGCAAGCGAGGGCGCCCCTGGCGCGGGCGTCGTATGCTGCGCCTCCCTCGACGCCCGACCGGGCGACGAAGCAGCATTCGCTGAAAGGAGTCGCAGCACCCCAATGACCCAGCACCACACCGCGCTGCCCCGCGCCCCCTTCGCGCCGGGCGGGCCCTTCGAGATTGACCGCGAGCGCGCGCGCAAGCTCCTCACCGTCGCGCTCTCCCAGGGCGGCGACGCCGCCGACCTCTTCGCCGAGTACAGCCTCGGGGCTTCGATGGTCCTCGAGGAGGGCATCGTGAAGTCCGCCAGCCGCGGGGTGTCCGTCGGCGTCGGCATCCGCGTGCAGCGCGGCTTCGCGGCCGGCTACGCGTACACCGAAGACCTCACCTGGGAGGCCCTGCTCCGCGCCGCCCGCACCGCCGCGCAGATCGCCCGCGGCGACGCCCGCGAGGTCGCCGAGGTGACCGACCGCACCCACCCCGAGCGCTACGCCGTCGCCGTCCCCTCGATCGTCGTGGCGGGCGCGGGCAAGCGCGACCTGCTGCTCCAGTCCGACCGCACGGCCCGCGCCGCCGACGCGCGGGTGCACCGCGTCGAGGCCTCGCTCAACGAGTCGGTGCGCGAGCTGCTCATCGCCACCAGCGAGGGCCGCTTCGTGCGCGACGTGCAGCCGATGCTGCGCTTCGGCGTGCGGGTCATCGTCGAGCAGAACGGCAAGCGCCAGTCGGGGAGCTCCGGCGGCGGCGGCCGCGTCGGGATGGAGTACTTCGACCAGCCCGGCAAGTCGGTCGACGACCACGCGCGCGAGGCCGTGCGCCTCGCCGTCGCGATGCTCGACGCGCGCGAGGCGCCCGCCGGCGAGATGGAGGTCGTGCTCGGCCCCGGGGACGCGGGCATCCTGCTGCACGAGGCGGTGGGCCACGGGCTCGAGGCCGACTTCAACCGCAAGGGCGTCAGCAACTACTCGGGGCGCATCGGCACGCCGGTGGCGTCCGACCTCTGCACGGTGGTCGACCGGGGCGACCTCGACCACGGCCGCGGGTCGATCAACGTCGACGACGAGGGCTTCACCCCGACGAGCACCACGCTCATCGAGAAGGGCCAGCTGCGGGGCTACCTGCACGACACCTTCTCGGCGCGGCACTTCGGGCTCGAGCCCACGGGCAACGGGCGGCGCGAGAGCTTCCGCGCCACGCCGATGCCGCGCATGACCAACACGCTGCTGCTCGAGGGCCCGCACGACCCCGAGGAGATCATCCGCTCGGTGCAGAACGGCATCTACGCGCGGCGCTTCGGCGGGGGCCAGGTCGACATCGCGTCGGGCGACTTCGTGTTCTCGCTGAGCGAGGCCTACCTCATCGAGAACGGGAAGATCACGGCGCCGGTGAAGGACGTGAACCTCATCGGCAACGGCCCCGACGCGCTGTCGAAGGTCACGATGCTCGGCACCGACCTCCAGATCTCCGACGGCATCTGGACCTGCGGCAAGGAGGGACAGAGCGTCCCGGTCGGGGTGGGCTGCCCGACGATCAAGATTTCTTCGATGACGGTCGGCGGCACGGCCGTCCAGGGGCGCTGAAAGACACATGGGAACCAACCAGGACGACATGCTCCGCGACCGCGCCGACGCGGTGCTCCGCCGCCTCCTCGACGGCGGCGCCACCGACGCCAAGGTCGTCGCCCGCGCCGGGCAAGACCTCTCGGTGCGCGTGCGCCTCGACGAGGTCGAGCTCGTCGAAGAAGCCGGCACCTGCTCGATCTCGGTGCGCGCCTTCAAGGGCAAGCGCGTCGCGACGAGCTCGACCAACGACCTCACCGGCGACGGCCTCGACCGCCTCGTGCGCGACGCCCTCGAGCTCTGCGACCTCTCGCAGGAAGACCCCTACG
This sequence comes from Myxococcaceae bacterium, assembly GCA_028287085.1. GTDB lineage: Bacteria > Myxococcota_A > Polyangia > Polyangiales > SCUS01. The sequence goes on along the minus strand of JAQBQI010000492.1, from coordinate 52 downwards.
CCGGCCTGCCCGACCCCGACGAGCTCGCGAAGTCGTGGGCAGACATCCACCT
>JAQBQI010000476.1 GCA_028287085.1 Myxococcaceae bacterium | reverse complement strand
GGCCCCCAGTTCAGCGGTTGCAGGCCCGCGACGCGGGCCGTCCGCAACCGCGAAGTGGGCGGCGACCCACGCGGCTCCCCCTCCATCAAGATGTGTAGAAACGATAGGGCTGAAGCCCGCGGCAACGGTGGGATCGGTGAAGATCCCCCTGAAGTCCGCAGACGGACTTCCTGTGCGTCGCCCCCTCTGCTCCGACGGCCGACAAGGGACAGTCCGCTTGCGGACTTCAGGGGGATCTTCATCGATCCCACCGTTGCCGCGGGCTTCAGCCCGACGGCACGAGCCGGGCGTCCCCGAGCACACGAAATGCCCGCCCGTCTGGCACCGTCGCCCGTCGGGTCATCCAACCGCCCTCACCCCCGCTGCCGCCGCAGGTCGAGCGTGTACGGCCGCTCCGGATCGATCACCGGCGCCTTCGGCTCCACCGGCCACGGCAGGTGCCCCTCGGTCGTAAACCGCTGCGCCCGCCGCGCGGCCGCCTCGAAGGCCGTCAACGGCGGCGCGTCGTAGGCCCTGCCCTCCGGGTGCCACACGTGGTGCGTGAAGCCGCCCAGCGAGCGCCGCGCCCAGGTGTCCACCAGGTCGAAGCGCAGCGGGTGGTGCACCCCGATGGTCGGATGAAGGCAGTGCGCCGGCTGCCACGCCCGGAAGCGCACCCCCGCCACCTGCTCGCTCGCCCGCCCCGTCGGGCGCAGTGGCAACGTGATCCCATTGACCAGTACGAGGTGCCTGCCCTCCACCAGTCCATCGACCCGCAACTGCACCCTCTCCAAGGAAGCATCGACATAACGCGAGGTCCCGCTCGCGGTGGGCTCTTCGCCCAGCACCGGCCAGGGCTCCAGGGCGGGGCGCAGCTCCAAGGTCACATCGTCGAGCGTGACCCGCCCCGACACCGGAAAGCGCAACTCGATGAAGGGCTCGAACCACGCCGGGTCGAGCGCCACCCCGTGCGCCGCGAGGTGGTCGAGCACCGTGCGCAGGTCGGCCGCGAGGTGGTGCGGCAGCATGAAGCGGTCGTGCAGCTGCGTCCCCCAGCGCACCAGCGCGCCGACGTAGCGCTCCCGCGCGAAGACCGCGACCATCGCCCGCACGAGGAGCATCTGCGCCGCCGCCATGCGCTCGTTGGGGGGCATCTCGAAGGCGCGAAACTCCACGATCCCCTGGCGGCCGTGCAGCGTCGCGGGGTCGTAGAGCTTGTCGATGGAGAGCTCGGTGCGGTGGGTGCTGCCCGTCACGTCGACCAGCAGATTGCGAAACAGGCGGTCGGTGAGCCACGGCGGCGGGGCCTCGGCGCGGTCGGCCAGGTCGAGGGCGATCTCGAGCTCGGCGAGCGACTCGTGCCGCGCCTCGTCGACCCGCGGCGCCTGCGAGGTCGGACCCACGAACAACCCCGTAAACAGATACGACAGCGAAGGGTGGTGTTGCAGGAAGCGCAGGGTGCTGGCCAGCAGGTCGGGCCGCCGCAGCCACGGGCTCTCCACCGTCGTCGGACCGCCCAGCGTCAGGTGGTGCCCGCCGCCCGTCCCCGCGGCGCGCCCGTCGAGCTGGAAGCGCTCGGAGGTGAGCCCCGCGTGCAGCGCCGCCCGCCCGATCGACTCCAATGTATCGACGTACGCCCGGAAGTCCCTCGTCACCGGGAGGTTCACTTCGATCACCCCCGGGTCGGGCGTCACCAGGCAGCTCTGCACCCGCGGATCACCCTTGGGCCCATAGCCTTCCAGTCGCACCGGTCGCTGGAGTTCGGCGGCGGCGTCTTCGATGGCCGCCAGCAATACAATGAAGTCTTCGGCGCGCTCGATGGGCGGGAGGAAGACACACAACGCACCGTCACGGGACTCGACACAAAGCGCCGTGCGCACCGAGCCGTCGGGCAGCGCCACGGCCGCGGGGGAGGGCGCCCGGGCGGTCCCCTGGGGCAACGGCCGCCACGGGTCGGCGGCGAGCGGCGGGGCGCCCTGCGTCAGGTCAGGGGCGACGGTGTCGCGGGCGCTTCCGTCGATGCGGTCGAGCGGGAGGCGCAGGCCGATGGGGCTGTCACCCGGCACCAGGTGCAGCGCGCCGCGCCGAAACGACCACGTCGCCGTCGCCCACGCCTCGCCCTCGCGGGTGAGCGGCAGCACGTAGCCGACGGGCTCGTCGAGGCCGCGCCCCAAGGCGCGCGCCAGCGTGCGCCGCGACTCCGGATCGCGCAGGTCGGCGCGGAGCGCGTCGCTCGTGGTGGGGAGTTCCTGCTCGCGGGCGATGAAGTGCCACGGGTCTTCGTAGGCGGGCATCCAGCGGTCGCCCACGGCGAGGCCCGCGGCGAGCGCGGTGGCGAAGCGGCGCAGCTCGTCGCGCGTGACGGCGGGGCGCGTCGCTTCGCCGTCGAGGTCGAGCCACTTCGGGTCGCGCCAGAGGGCCACGCCGTCGTCGCGCCAGCTCAGCTGCATCACCCAGCGGGGCAGGCTCTCGCCCGGGTACTGCTTGCCCATGCGGTGCATCACGATGCCGCCGCGGGCGAGGCGCGGGGCGAGCTCGCGCGTCAAGCGCAGCGCCTGCGACCACTTCGTCGCGCCGAGGGCTTCGAGGTTCCACTCCGGGGCGTGGGGGTGTTCGCGCGAGGTCCAGGTGGGCTCGCCGCCCATGGTGAGGGCGAGTCCGTCTTCGACGAGCCTGCGGTCGACGAGGTCGCCCGCCGCGCGCAGCGCCGCCCACTGCGCGTCGGTGTACGGGCGGCGCGGGCTCGCCTCGTGGCCGAGGCGCGTGACCTCCATGGTGACTTCGAAGTCCTCGGCGGCCTCGCTGGAGGTTCCGTCGAGGGGCGCGGCGAGCTCGGGGTTCACCGTGCACGCGAGCGGCAGGTGCCCTTCGCCGCAGAGCAGCCCGCTGGTGCCGTCGAGGCCGATCCAGCCGGCGCCGGGGACGAAGACCTCGGCCCAGGCGTGCAGGTCGACGACGTCGCGGTCGACGCCCTTCGCCTCGTCGGGGAGCTCGCCCTCGTCGGCGAGCTGCACGAGGTAGCCGCTGACGAAGCGGGCCGCGAAGCCTTGGGCGCGCAGGGCGTCGACGAGGAGGAGGGCCGAGTCGCGGCAGCTGCCCGAGCGCTTCGCGAGGGTCTCGTCGCTCGACTGGAGGCCGGCCTCGGCGCGCAGGATGTAGCGCACCTCGCGGGCGACGCGGGCGGTGAGGGCGACGAGGTGATCGGTGACGTAGCCGTCGGCGGGGCTGTCGCGCAGCCACGCGGCGAGGGGGGCGGAGGCCGCGGCGCGCGAGAGGAAGGGGGCGAGCTCTTCGGTGAGCCCGTCGGGGTAGTCGAAGGGGACGCGCTGGCAGCGGTCGTCGACGAAGAAGTCGAAGGGGTTGACGGGGCGGATGTCGACGGCGCACTCGACGCGCAGCGCGAGCTCGCGGGTAAGCGCGTCGGCCGGGAAGGTGAGGCGCGCGACGCGGTTGCCCCAGGGGTCGTGCTGCCAGCGCACCTCGGCCTCGGGCTCGACGGCGAGGTTGTACGCGAGCACCGCGGCGCGGGCGTGCCCCGCCGGGCGGAGGCGCACGACCTGCGGGCCGAGCGCCGTGGGGCGGGGGTAGCGGTAGCGGGTCTCGTGGCGGATGCGTACGCGCATGGTGGTGGCTTCATCGCATACCAGCCGGCGCGACCCGGAAGGTGTGACCGTTTGGGAAGACCTCACCCGGCGCTGCCGCGCCGCCCCTCTCCATGAATGGA
>JAQBQI010000465.1 GCA_028287085.1 Myxococcaceae bacterium | reverse complement strand
CCGGGGGTCTCCAGCGCCGAGAGGCTCCAGTAGCGCCGCCGGCGCAGCAGGCCGCGGCGCAGCACCACCACCTCGCCGGCCGCGACCGAGCGCACGTTGCGCACGAGCGTGTACGGGTCGGCCACCGAGCCGAAGGTGAGGTACGCGTCGAGGCCGTCGGGGTCGAGCTCGCGCGCGGCCACGCCCGAGGCCGTGAGCGCGCGCACCTCCGAGGCGAAGGCGAAGCGGTCGCCGCCGACGTGGTAGTAGAGCGGCTTCTCCCCGAGGCGGTCGCGCGCGAGGGTGAGGGTGCCCTCGTCGGGGTCGTAGAGCGCGAAGGCGAACATCCCGCGGAAGCGGTCGAGGGCGCCTTCGCCCCACACCCGGAAGCCCGCCAGGATGACCTCGGTGTCGGTGCCCGTGACGAAGCGCTCGCCCAGCGCGGTCAGCGTCTCGCGGAGCTCCTTGAAGTTGTAGATCTCGCCGTTGAAGACGATGACCCGGCGGCCGTCGTGGCCGAGCATCGGCTGGCGGCCGGCGTCGGAGAGGTCCTGGATCGCGAGGCGGCGGTGGCCGAGCCAGAGCGCGGCGCCGTCGCCGAGGGCCAGCGTGTGCGTGCCGTCGGCGTCGGGGCCGCGGTGCGCGATCGCGTCGAGCATCGCGGTCGTCGAGACGCCCCGGAGGTCACCCAGCACTCCCGCGATACCGCACACGCCCGTCGCTACTCCTCTTCCGTCTCTCTAGCCCGACCGACCGCCGCGGGACACGTCCGCGAGGAAGGCGAAGGTCTCGTCGGCGCAGCGGTCCCAGCGGAAGGCCTCGGCCCGCTCGGAGGCCCGTTGCGCCAGCGACGCCCGCAGTTCATGCGAGGCCACGAGCTCGCGCAGCCGGCGGGCCAGCGAGGGGCCGCTCTCGGGGTCGAAGTAGAGCGCCGCGTCGCCCGCCACCTCGGGCATCGGCCCGCGCGAGGACGACGCGATGGGCAGCCCCGCGGCCATCGCCTCGACCAGGATGTTCGGGAGGTTCTCGCAGCTCGACGCGTAGACGAAGAGCTCGGCCTGCCGGTACCGCTCGGCCACCTCGGCGTGCTTGAGCCCGCCCCGCCAGACCATGTACGCGCCCGCCGGGTCGTAGCGCGCGATGCGCCCGGCGAGCTCGCGCGCCGTCGCCGCGTCGTCGGCCGGTCCCACGAACTCCACCGACACCGGCGCCCCCTCGGAGCGCAGCGTGTGCACCGCGTCGGCCACGGTGGCGAAGTGCTTGTAGGGCGAGACCGTCGACACGTAGAGCAGGCGCAGCGGGTCGGCCGCCGAGAGGGCGGCGCGGGGCCGCGGCGGGCGAGGGGCGAGCCGCATCGCGGCGTCGACGCCGTGCGGGATGATCGTGTGCCTTCGAGGCGGGCGCGCGAGCTGCGGAAGCACCTGGTCGCGGGCGAAGCGCGTGAGGAAGATCACGCCGTCGGCGCCGGTGAACTGCCGCGACTGGGCCACCCGCAGCAGCTCGAGGCGCGCGCGCGTCGCGGTGAGCCCGAAGCGGGCCCGCTCGCCCGCGTCGAAGGGGAGCATGTTGCGGCACATCACCACGCGCGGCCGCGCGGCGCCCGTCGTGGCGCCGCCGGGCGCGAAGAGCAGGGCCCCGTCGGCGTGCCGGGGCAGCTCGCGCTGCTGCCAGAGCAGGCGCGCGGGGAGCGAGCGGTCGAGGGCGGGGTGGTGGCGCGGGGCGATCCACGGGCGCGACGGGAGGCGGTCGAGGGTGGCGCGGCCGGCCCACACCTCGACGGCCGTGACGCCGTGGCGCGCGGGCTCGGCGGCCGCGAGCAGCGCGACGAGGTGGGTGACGCCGCCGCCCGCGCGCAGGTTCGACCCATCGATGACCACCCTCATGGCGCGCCGACGCTCAACGGTGGGGTCACTTCTTCGCGGGGGCGTTGGTGATGCGGCCGGCCGGCTGCCGCAGCCCCGTCGCGCGGAACCACCGCAGCATGCGCTCGCGGGCCTTCCACGGCAGCAGGCCGAAGGCCTCGTTGGTCACGCGCGAGACGTTGCGCCGCATCGCCTCGTCGGCCGCCATCATCGGCCGCGCGGCGAGGTCGACCGCGACGCCGTGCTCGCGGCAGAGGGCGACGCCGTAGGGGATCCACTTCCCCGCGGTGACGCCCGCGTAGTAGTCGAGCACGTCGGTGGTGGCGCTGTAGAAGCCGCGCGCGAAGGCGTCGGAGCGGCGCGCGCCGAGCACCTCGAACTCCCACGGGTTCTCCCCGTCGACGAGCAGCGCGAGCAGGTCTTCGCGGCGCCAGAGGGCGGCCTGCATCGAGGCGCGGTAGGGCGCGCCGGGCTCGCACTCGCCCACCGCGGGGAAGCGCGCGAGGCGCACGTCGGGCGGCGGGAACGGGCGCATGCGCAGGTAGGCCGCGTCGAGGCGGAAGAAGTCGTCGACGCGCGCGAGCACCTCGGCCGAGTCGACCCGCCGGCGCAGGAGGAAGTCTTCGAGCACCACGAGCACGGCGGGGGTCTCGACGCGCTCGACCATCGCGCGCACGCCGCGGCTCCAGTCGACGTCGTCGCCGACGCAGAGGGCCTCGACGCCGGGCTCGGCGCAGGGGAGGTGGTTGCTGCCGACGACGACGCGGAAGGGGCAGTCGGGCCACTGGCGGCGCTGCAGCGCGAAGAAGGGCGCCCAGACGTCGGCGTAGCGGTCGCAGCTCGGGACGAGGAGGGTGACGCGTGGGTCAGGCATGGCCGAGGAGGTGTTGATAGACCGCGTCGTAGGCACCGACCATGGCGTCGACCGAGAATCGACGGATGGAGGCCAGCGCGAGGTCGGCGCGGCGCCGCGCGGCGGCGGGGTCGGCGAGGGACTCCGCGAGGCGGTCGCGGAGGGCGTCGACGTCCTCGGTGCCGAACCACAGCGCCTCGGGCGCGGCCACGAACTCGCGGTGCGGCGCGATGTCGGAGAGCACCAGCGGGCAGCCGCAGGCCATCGCCTCCATCACGACGTTGGGCATCCCGTCGATGCGCGACGGCGACACGAAGAGGGTCGCGGCCTTCATCCAGCGGAAGAGGTCGTCGCGGTAGCCCGGCAGCACGATGCGCCGGGCGAGGCCCTGCCCGCGGACCCACTCGCGGAAGGCGCCGAGCTCGGGGCCCTCGCCGAGCATCAGCGCGTGGACGTCGGGGCGCTCGCGCATCAGGCCCGCGAGCGCGGCGCCGAGCTGGGGGACGTTCTTCGACTGCGCGAAGCGGCCGGCGAAGAGCACCAGCGGCGCCCCCTCGGGGAAGCCGAGCTCGCGGCGGTCGGCCGGCGCCAGCGGCTCGATGCGGTCGACGGGGATGGCGTTGTGCACGACGCGCACGGGCAGCCGGTCGCCGACGCCGCGGCGCCAGATCTCCGCGGCGTTCTCCGAGTTCGCCACGACCGCGACGGCGCGCGGGGCGAGCGCGCGGAGGGCGCGGGCGCTCGGGGTGCGCTCCTCGATGGACACCGACTGGCTGCGCTCGGTGAGCAGCCACGGGACGCCCGCGAGCTGCGCCGCGACGCCGCCCCAGATGTCCATGCGGCGCAGCCAGGTCTGCACCAGCTGCACCCGCTCGCGCCGCAGGATGCCCGCGATGTCGAAGGCCGCCCGCGGGTCGAGCGCGCCCCGCGCCCGGATGCGGTGGATTCGCGCGCCGCTCGACTGCAGCAGCGCGAAGTTGGGCCCCTCGTGGTTGTACGCGACGTGCACCTCGTGGCCGCGCTCGACGAGGCCCGCCGCGAGGTAGCAGAACTGCCGCTCGGCGCCGCCGCCGAGCAGCGACGGGATGCATTGCAGGACGCGGATCTTCAAGCGGGCGGGGCCTTCCACGAGCGGGCGTTCTCCATCCCCGTTCGGGCACCCGAGCGCAATCCCGAACACCTGCCCCGTGTGGCGGCATGCATCACGAAATGCCCTTGCGGATGGGGCTCCGCACGCTGTCTGACCGGACGGCGGACACGCGCTTGGGGTTGCCGGGGGCGCGCGCCGCGTTCATGCGTCGAGGTACTGCTGCGCCCACACCTCGAACACGAGGAGGGGGAAGACGTCGGTGTTGGCGTCGGCGCGGCCGGCGTCGAAGCGGGCGAGCACCGAGCGCACGGCGGCCGGGTCGAAGACGCCGCGGCGGGCGACCTGCGCGGGGCTGAGGTAGTCGAGCAGGTGCGCCCGGGCCTTGCCGCGAAACCACGGGTCGAGCGGCACGTTGAAGCCCCACTTGGCCTCGCCGCGGCTCTCGGGGGGCAGCAGGTCGCCCACGGCGGCGCGCAGCACGTGCTTGAGCGACGCGCGCCCGTGGCCGGGGATCTTGCGGCCGAACGCGACGCCCGCGAGCCGCTGCACGAGGGCCAGGTCGAGCAGCGGCGAGCGCGCCTCGACCGAGGCGGCCATGGTCATGCGGTCGACCTTGGCGAGCATCTCGTCGGGCATGTAGACGAGCACGTCGAGGGCGTTGGTGATCGCCTCGGGCGGGAGCCGGCGCAGGCGGGCGTTGACCTCGTCGTCGAGGCGCGCGGCGGTCGAGCGGCGGCCCTCGCGGTAGGCCGGCGCGAGCAGCGCGCTCACGTCGTCGTCGTCGGGGGCGCCGGCCCAGGCGAGGCGGCGCGCGCCGGCGGTGGGG
>JAQBQI010000464.1 GCA_028287085.1 Myxococcaceae bacterium | reverse complement strand
GGCGCGCGGCAGCGGGGAAGGGGGCCCACGAAACCACGCGCTCCTGGCACCGTCACCTTGCGACGATGCGCTACCGCCGCGTCGGCGGCTTGCGGGGCTCCGCCGGGCCGAGCCGCAGCACCACGATGCGCCCCGTGGGCGTGTCGATCGTCTGCTCGTGCGTGCACCGCTCCTCGGCCAGCACCAGCAGCGCCTCTTCCAGCTCCTCGTCGGCGCGCTGGCCCTTGATGAGCAGCACGCGGCCGCCCGGCTTCACCAGCGGCGCGGCCAGCGGCGCCAGCATCGCGATGCGGCCCACGGCGCGCGCCGTCGCCACGTCGAAGAGCCCGCGCAGGTCGGCGCGGCCCACCAGCTCGGCCCGCTGCGCGCGCACCGTCACGTTGGTGAGCCCCAGCGCCTTCGCCACGGCCTCGAGGAAGGCCGCCTTCTTCTGCGTCGCCTCGACCAGCGTCACCTTCAGGTCGGGCCGCGCGATCGCCACCGGGATCGCCGGCACCCCGCCTCCGGAGCCCACGTCGACCACCCGCGCGCCCGCCTTCAGGTCGGCCAGCAGCGGGACCAGCGTGAGCGCGTCGAGCGCGTGCCGCGTCCACACCTCCGCGGGGTCGGTGATGGCCGTCAGGTTCATGCGCTCGTTCATCGCGAGCAGCCGTCCGAGGTAGTCGCCGAGGCGCGACACCGCCCGCGCGTCGAGCGTGACGCCGAGGGCCGCGGCGCGGGCGACGAGGTCGTCGGGCGCGGCGAGGGCGGTGGGATCGGGCAGCGGAATGGCTTCGCGGGGCTTGTGGCTCATGACGGCCGCGCACCATAGCCGAAGCCGGGGCCCCTGAGACCACCGAGTCGGCCGCGCGTTGCGGCCCAGCCTCCACATGCGCGGTCGCGCCGAAGCATCTGCGATTGCAGGGCTTCCGTGCATACTCCCGTCGCCCCCTCCCCTCCCCTTCGCCGACGACGGAGTTCCCCGATGCGTCCCCTGCTCCTGGCCTGCGCGCTGCTCACGGTCACCGCCGGCTGCGGCGACGTCACGACCGCCCCCAGCCCCGACGCGGGCCCCGTCTGCACCCCCGACCGCGCCCGCTGGGACTCCGAGGTGCGCGCCGTCGTCGAGCGCGCCTGCGGCAGCTGCCACGGCGCGACGCCGGCTTACGGGTCCCCGTATTCACTGCTCGACTACGACTACAACCTCCGGCGCCAGGCCGCGGGGCGCCCCGTCGACCGCATGCACGCGCGCCTCGCCGACGGCTCGATGCCCCCGGCGGGCACCCCGGCGCCCACCTTCGCCGACGAGCAGCTCATCGCCTCGTGGGCCTCGTGCGGCACCCGCACCCTCACCGAGGGAACCCGCCTGCGCGCCACCGCGCCGCTCTTCCGCCCGCCCGCGGTGGCCCCCACCGGCACCACCGCCATCGAACTGCGCGCCCGCAGCTACGCCGTGCCGCAGGTGAGCGACCGCTACCAGTGCTTCACCTTCACCAACGTCGTCGCGGCCGACCAGTTCATCCGCCGCTTCGACGTGCTGCTCGACCACGCCGAGGTGCTGCACCACGCGGTGCTCTTCCGCTCGACCAGCACCGATCCGCTCGGCGACAGCTACGAGTGCGCCGGCTCGCCCGCCGAGACGCTCTACACGTACACCTGGGCGCCCGGGGAAGACGCGCTGCAGTTCCCCGACGGCGGGCTGCGCATCCGGCCGGCCGACCGCTACATCCTGCAGCTCCACTACAACAACTCGCGCAACCTGGCGGGCGTGGTCGACCGCTCGGGCGTGCGCCTCTCGGTCGGCCCCGTCGCCGGAACCGAGTACGGCATGGTCGCCCTCGGCCCGGTGGGCTTCGCCATCCCCGCGCGCTCGCAGCAGCGCGTCGCCAGCGGCTGCACCCTCCCCGCGGGCACCCGCGTGCTCGCCTCGATGCCGCACATGCACCAGATCGGCAGCGGCTACGAGCAGACGCTCCTGCGCGGCACGCAGCGCACGCCGATCATCGCGCTCACCAACTGGAGCTTCGAGTCGCAGTACTTCTACGACCTCCCGCTCACCCTCCAGGAGGGCGACCGCATCGAGACGGCCTGCACCTTCAACAACACCACCAGCAGCCAGGTGTTGAACGGCTCGTCGACCACCAACGAGATGTGCTTCGGCTTCACCTACGTGACGCCGCCGCCGCCCAACGAGTACTGCAACGAGCCCCTCACCCCGTCGATGCCGATCGACCTCACCTACCGCCCGGGCATGTGCTCGCCCGCCGACGCGCCGACCGAGCTCCCGCTGGTGACCGGCGCCCTGCGGGTCGCGCCGCCGCCGGTGCTCGCGGGGGGAGAGATTCCCGACGGGCGCTGGGAGCTCGCGGGCGTCGAGTACCTCATCAACATGGCCCGCACCCCGATCGGAACCATCGACCCGGCGACCTCGTCGCTCCAGGCGCGCGGCCAGCTCTGGACCTCCGCGGGGCGCGTGCGCGCCGACTTCCTCGGCTCGATCACGCTGGGCTTCAGCGCGGGCAACCAGCTCGCGCGGCCCCTCGGGCAGATCAACTTCGACAGCTCGTACGTCGCGACCGGCAACGCCCTCGCGCTCACCACCGAGTGCACCGTCGGCGCCGCGGGCAGCACCCCGACGGCGGTCGAGTACGAGGTGCGCGGCGACGACCTCGTCGTGGGCCTGCGCGCGCAGAGCTTCGCCTCGATCACCATCACGCCGCGCTACACCTTCCACCGCGCCCGCTGACCGCCCTCCCCTCCGCGGCCTCGATTCCCCACCGCCCGCCGCGAAACCTCCGGCCCGCGCCGTTGTCAGGAACCTCCAGACCCACCCGGAGGTTCCGATGCCGACCACCGCCCCGCTCAGCGCCCCGCAACGCCTCCAGATCGCCCGCGCCGTGCGCGCCAACGAGCGCCGCGCCGCCAACGAACACGCCGGCGAGCTCAACGTCATCCCCTTCCTCGACATCGTGATGAACGTCTTGATGTTCGTGCTCGCCACGACCGCGACGGTGTTCACCGCGAGCATCACCCCGATGGTTCCCAGCGGCCGCGGCGCCGTGCAGATGGCGACGGTGCACGTCACCCCGACCGGCTACGTCGTGGCGACCGCCACGGGCACGATGGCCGTCCCGATGCGCGCGGGGCGCTACGACACCGACGGGCTGTCGCGCTCGCTCGCGGCCCTGCGCGCCGCGGCGACGAGCCCGGCCGAGCGCGAGCAGCGCGCGGTGCAGGTGAGCGCGGTGGGGGCGGTTCCGTACGGCGAGCTGGTGCGGGCCATCGACGCGTCGCGCGAGACGCGCCCCGGGGCGCACGACCTGTTTCCCGAGGTGACCCTCGGCGTCGTGCGCTGAACCGCCGCGACCAACGGCCCCGCGGCGATTGACCCCCCTGGAGGCGCCCACTACGGTTCGCCCCGACATGGAACACCTCTCGTATGACGCGGGCGTCCCGGCCTTTGGCACCGGGGTGCTGTACGCGTTCCTGGT
>JAQBQI010000463.1 GCA_028287085.1 Myxococcaceae bacterium | reverse complement strand
GCCGGCGCGCTGCGGGCGCTGGGCGACGCGCACCCCGGCGCGCTGCGGGTGCTGGCCTGCGACGTGGGCGACGACGCGAGCGTGGCCGACTTCGCGCGCGCGCTGGGCGACGGCCCCGTCGACCTGCTCGTCAACAACGCCGGCGTGCGCGGCGAGTGGACCTCCCTCGAAGCCATGGACCCGGCCGAGGCCCTGCGCACCTACTCGGTGAACGCGCTGGGCCCGCTGCGGGTGACGCGCGCGCTGCTGCCCAACCTCCTGCGCTCGGGCGCGCGCAAGGTGGCGCACGTCTCGTCGGGCATGGGCTCGATCGGCGACAACACCTCCGGGGGCGCCTACTCGTACCGCATGTCGAAGGCCGCGCTGAACATGGCCTCGCGCAGCATGGCGGTCGACCTGCGCGACCGCGGGGTGATCTCCGTGGTGTTCAACCCGGGCTGGGTGCAGACCGACATGGGCGGGCGCTCGGCGCCGCTCGCGGTGGGCGACTCGGTGCGCGCGCTCGTGGGCCTCATCGACGGGCTCACGCTCGCGCGCAGCGGCGCGTTTCTCGACTGGCGGGGGACGGATTTCGAGTGGTGACGGCGCGCGTCAGGCCGTGACGGCGGTGGCCTTGTTGCCGTCCCAGTACAGCGTGATCTGCGCGACGGCGGCGAGGTTGAACCCGCGCCAGAAGATCTCGTTGCCGTCGGAGTCGTCGATCTTGATGTCCCAGAGTTCCTGATCCTCGTTGCCGGCGAACTCGATCTCGACCTCCTCGCCGTCGGAGAGCACGTCGCGCCCCATCACGTCCTCGCCCCAGGCGTCGTCGTCGGCCGCCGAGACGTAGACGTGATAGATGTCGATGCCGGTCGCGTTGGTGAGGGTGAAGTCCTGCAGGCCCATGTGTTCGCTCTCCTCGTCGGTGCGGGTTGCGATGGGGGTGAGCACGGCGCCCACGCCCCGACCGCCGACCCCACGACGCTAAGCCAGCCCGGCCCGCGCGCGTCACGAGAAAATTCATGACCGCCACCGCCACCGCCACCGCCACCGCCGCCCCGCCGCCCGCGCCGTGCCGCGACCACCCCCGCCGCGCGTCGGCCGTGTCCTGCGGCGACTGCGCGCGCCCCCTCTGCGACGAGTGCTACCGCTTCCGCGTCGACGGCCGCCCGGCCTGCGCGCGTTGCGCCTACGAGTGGTCCACCCGCACGGCGCGGCGGGCCTCGCTGGCGGTGTCCTTCGTCGGGCTGTGCGCGGGCGCGGCCTTCGTCGCCGAGCGCCGCTTCGGCGTCTGGGAGACCTCCCCCGTCGAGCTCGTCTTCGGCGCCCTGGCGGCCCTGGTCGTCGCCGCGCTCATCGCCCGCTCGGGCCGCACCGCGAAGGCCGTCGTCGAGGCCCGCGACCCCGACGAGCCCGCCGCCGAGGTCGTGCCCGCGGCGGGCTCCTCGGTCTACCGGGTGAGCGCCCGGCGGGTGCTGCTCGCCGCCGCGCCGCGGGTCTCCGGCCGGGCCACCGCGCTGGTGCTGCTGGCCTGCTTCGCGGCCTCGGCGGTGCTGCTCCCCGCCTCGGTGCGCCTCCCCCGCTGGATCGAGGCCGAGCTCGTGCTCGCCCTCTGGTGGCTCGCGGTCGCGGGCGCGCTCACGGCGCTGCTCTACCGCGGGTTTCGCCTGCGCGACGACCACGTGTATTTCACCCCGTGGGGGCGGCCCCCCGACATCAAGGGCGACGTCCCGCTGCCGGCGCGATCGTCGAAGGCGCGCTGGTACGACAACCTGGGCGGCGGCTGCGACCCGGGCTGCGGCGGCGACGGCGAGGGTCTGCTGGTGATGGTCGCGCTCGCGGTCGCGCTGGGCCTCGCGCTCGGCGCCGCGTGGGTGCTGGTCGAGCTCGCGCTGCCGCTGGTCTTCGCGCTGATGTACTGGCTCTTCATGCGCGCCATCGGGCGCGTGGCCAACGACCGCCACGGCTGCGAGGGGTCGCTCGCCCGCGCGCTCGGGTGGGGCCTCGGCTGGGCGACCGTCTACGTGGCGCCCGTGGCGCTCGCCACGTGGGCGCTGCACGCGCTGCGGCGCTGAAGCAGCCGGGGAAGGCGTCGGCCTCGCGGGTCGCACGGTGGGTGGCGCAGGCCGCTGGCTTCGCTGGGGTTCCGCGCGCTGGCGCGTCACCCCAGGCAATAACAGGAGGGCCGCCCCGGGCATTGCCCGGGGCTCCGGTCGGCCGTCGCTGGGCGCACGTCGTCGTGTTTACCTGGCGTACGATCAAGGCCACGCGATGTCGTCGACCTACGCGAGGCTCTATGTGCACCTGGTGTGGGCGACCCGTGGGCGCACCCCCCTGGATCGACCCGTCCGTCGCCGCGCGACTGCACGGCCTCCTCGCAGAGTGGTGTACGAAACCGGGTTGCGTCGCCGTCGCGATCGGTGGTGTCGAAGACCACGTGCACGCGCTGGTCGGCCTGAAGGCCGACGTCGACGTCGCCCGGCTGGCGCGTGAACTGAAGGCTCGCTCGTCGGCCTTCATGCGCTGCGAGATCGGCGTCGAGGGCTTCGCGTGGCAGGAGGGATACGGCGCGTTCACGCTGCGAGAGAGAGCGAGCTCGACACCGTGCGCCACTACGTCTGCGAGCAGCCGCGACATCACCGCGAAGCGACCACCCTCGCGGACTGGGAACGCTTCGCTCCGCCGCGAGGGCTTTGAGCCCGAACGACCGCGACGACGTGCGTCCAGCGACGGCCGACCGGAGCCCCGGGCAATGCCCGGGGCGGCCCTCCTGTTATTGCCTGGGGTGACGCGCCATCGCGCGGAACCCCAGCGATCCAGCGGCCTGCACCACCTCCCCGCCGACCGACATGAGGTCAACCCTCAGGGTCTGGGAGGGGGTTTGGGGGAGGGCCGTCGCCGACGCGCTCCGCGCGGTGGGTGCGACCATCGAGCTGCGGACCGTGACGTCGTAGCGCGAAGGCGTCAGCCCTTCAGCACCCGCAGCAGCTCCGCGATGAAGCGCTCGGGGTGCTCGCGGTGGAGGAAGTGCCCGCCCGGCATCCGCACCACCTCGTAGCCGTTCTTGAACCACGAGCGCGCGCGCTCGAAGTCGTCGTGATCGAGCACGCCGTCGGTGTCGCCCGAGAAGGAGACCGTCGGCACCGAGATGCGCCGGCGCAGCGAGGAGGGCAGCCACGGGCGCATCGCGCGGTAGTAGCCCAGCGCCGCGTCGAGGCTGCCCGGCGCGCGGAAGCTCTCCTTCACGGCGGCGGTCTCGCCCGCCGGGACGTCCCAGCCGGGCGACCAGCGGCGCACCAGGGTGTCGACCTCGGCGAAGTCGTCGGCGCGCGTGCGGGCGACCGCGCCGGGCAGCCGCAGCGTCACGAAATGCCGTGCGCCCCAGGCCTTCGCGGGCGTCGGCCGCAGCGAGGCCGGGTGCGGGATCGCTACCGTGACGAGCTTGCTCACGCGCTCCGGCGCGAGGGCCGCCGCGGAGTACGCCGCGCTCGCGCCCCAGTCGTGGCCGACCACGACCGCGCGCTCCTCGCCGAGCGCCGTGATGAGGGCGACGACGTCGCGGCCGAGCGTGTCGCTGTCGTAGCGGCCGTCGGCGGGGATGCCGGTCGGCGCGTAGCCGCGGGTGAAGGGGGAGGCCGCGCGGAAGCCGGCGCGGGCGAGCGCGGGCCGCACCGCGTCCCAGGTGTGCGCCGTGTCGGGGAAGCCGTGGACCAGCAGCACGAGCGGGCCGGCGCCCTCCTCGATGACGGTGAACGGGACGCCGTTGGCCTCGACGCGACGGGTGCTCTCCATGGGGCTCACTTCACCGCGAGCAGCAGGTCGACCGCCACCGCCACGAAGAACAGCACCCACAGCCCGATCGCGACGCGCCACCGCACCGTGTGCTTGCGCTCGAGGTCGGCCATCGCCTGCTGGCGCCGGCCGTCCTGCGCGCGCCACATGCCCTCCTGCTGCGCCATCATCCCGCGCAGCTGCTCGGCCTGGGTCCACGCGTCCTGCTGGAGCCGCTCGACGTCGCCGCGGTGGGCCTCCTGCGCCTCGCGCAGCGCCTGCTCCATCGACGACTGCGTCTGCGCCGCGCGCGACTGCGTGTCCTGCAGCGCGCGCTGGCTCTGCTCGAGCTTCGCCTGCGTGTCCTTCAGCGCCGCGGCGGTCTCCTTCGCGAGCCGGTCGGCCTTCTCGCGTTCGGCCCGCTCGCGCGCGGCCTTCTCCTGCTTGCCCCGCTCGGCCGCCTCGCGCTCCGACTGCGCCGCCTGCAGCCGCGCCTCGCGCTCCAGGCGCTCGCGCTCCTGGAGGTTCCACGCCTCCCAGGCGGCGCGCTCGGCGGCGTCCTTCTCGGCCTGCTCGACCTGCGCCTGCACCAGCGGACGCAGCGTCGACGGGCCCTCCATCAGCAGCCACCACGGCTCGATGCGCCCCTGCGCCGCGGCCGTCTCCGGGGCGAAGCCGATCAGCGCGCGGATCGCCGGCACGCGCCCGACGAGCGAGAGCGGCAGCGCGAAGGCCTCGCGGTCGCCGCACTGCGGGCACTCGGTGGTCTGCCGCCCCTGGGTGAGCACCCGCACGATGAGGGGCGTGCCGCAGCGCAGGCACGGCGGCGCGCCCGGTCCGACCCGCAGCCGCAGCATCGACTGCATCGGGAGACGTTCGCTGGGGAGGCTGGCGCAGGGCATCGAGACGCCGACGTCGGCGAAGGGGTTGTAGGCGCCGAGGGCGTCGTTCTGGCGGTGGAAGTCGGGGTGGCCGAGGTCGACGACGGCGTGGGCGAGGTGCACGGCCTCGTCCCACCACGCGGCCTCGACGACGGTGGGCTGCTGGCACGAGGGACAGTGCGCAGCCGACTCGACGGCCTCGGGCCCGGGCGAGAACTCGACCCCGCAGTGGGGGCACGGGAGCACCATCTCGAGGCGCGCCCAGGGTCGGCCCGGGAGGAGGCACTGCACCATGTGGCCGCGCACGCCCATGGGCTCGTTGCAGATGTGGCAGCGGGCCTGACCGTTGAGCGCGATGATGCCGCAGCGCACGCAGACGCGGAGCTCGTTGCCCGACGCCGGGGCGCCGCTCGGTACCGCTGATTGGACCATCGACGCCGCGGAACCTACGCCGCCGCCCCACGGCGGGGCAATCTATCGGGCGCGCGACGGCAGGGCGGAGCGTGGCTGACGCGGAAACACGCGTGGGGTTCAGACCGGTCACCCTGGTTACACGGCAGACCGGGGACCTGGGTGACACGATCGGGTTGAGCCCTCGTGCTCCTCGGCCATGCCGTGGAAGTCGAGTGGACCCGTGGATCAACGCCTTCAGTT
>JAQBQI010000458.1 GCA_028287085.1 Myxococcaceae bacterium | reverse complement strand
GCGCGCGGTCGACGGCACCAGCGCGCTCATGCACGGCCGCGGCGGCCGCGACCCCGAGGAGCTGCCGCCGAGGCTCTCGATGACGCAGCAGCGCACGGTGATGCTGGGCTTCGCCCCGCGCGTGCGGCAGTGCCTCGGGCCGGCCTTCTTCGGCCAGCTCCCCGTCGCCCTCACGGCGCGCGGCGACGGGACCGTGCGCGCGGTGCGGGTGGGCGCGGCGCTGCGCGGCTCGGAGGCCGGGCGCTGCGTGGCGACTGCATTGAGGTCGGTGACGGTGCCGCGCTTCGCGGCGAGGGAGATGGAGATCGGCTGGGTCTACGTGTTCGCGGCTCAGTCGCAGTAGTCGGCGAGCGAGGCCATCTCGCCGAGGGCCTTGAGCCGGGCGAGGGAGAGGTCTTCGAGCTGGCGGATGCGCTCGCGGGTGAGGTTCATGATCGCGCCCACCTCCTCGAGGGTGATGCCGCCGCGGTCGGCGACGTCGAGCGCGCAGGTCTCGGGCAGCTCCCACACTTCCACGTCGGGGAAGTTGAGCTTGATGTTCCCGTTGCGCTCGTTCACGTCGAGGTAGAGGTGGTGCTTGCAGCTCACGAAGGGGCACGGCCGCTCGGCGTGCGGGCCGTGCTGACAGTCCGCGCGCGACATCGGCCGCTCGTAGTCGATGTCGGGGTACATCTGGCGCAGCCGCTCGAGCTCGCGCTTCGACTGCCGGCGCATGGACAGCGTGCGGGGCCGCGAGCGGGCGCGCGGCTTGCGGCCGCCGCGCTCGACTCCCGGCACGAGCGTCGTGACCTCGGTCGACGGGAGGTCCATGTCCTCCTCGGTGTCGAGGGTCACGGCGTCGCTGTTCACTTGGATCGGCATCGGCATGGTCGCGGTCCTCCCTGAAAGCGTGTGCCCGCACTCGTCCGTGCGGGCGGCAGAAGGCCGCCGTGTGGGGGCGCGCGACCCGAGCGCGCAACCCCCCCGACCAACCCTCCCAACCCTTTGATCTTCTGTCAGCGCGGCGCCGGAGCTCCGGTGCGAAACGGGCACCCGTCGCGCGCTGTGGAGTTCCTTCTCTACGACCCGCGGAGGGGGGTCAAAAATATCGTGACGAATCTCACCATGTGCCGCGCGGGCCGACCTCGTCGGCGCTCGCGCACACCGTCCGCGCAGGCCTTTCGCGAGCGATCAACGCGACGCGCGACGCGCACCATTGACTCGCGCGGCGGTCGGCGGGGGGATCGCGCGGCGCCCCCGAGGGCGACGGAATACGCGGCGGGATATTGGACTGGAGGGGCCCCGCGCGGCGGGGGAGCGGCGGAGATCAGCGGCGCTGCATGAGGCCGGAGAGCACGTCGTCGCGCGAGACGCGGCCGCTGAAGACGGCCTCCATCGTGGCGAAGATCGTCGCGTCGACGCGGTGCTCCCGCGCGAAGGCCACCACGCGCGGCACCAGCGTCGCCGCCTCGACGCGCAGCGCCGAGCGGGCCTGCGCCTCGGCGAGCGTGGCGCCGTTGGCGAGCGCGGCGCCCAGCTGGCACTCGGGGCGGTCGTCCTGGCTCATCGCGGCGAGCAGGTCGCCGACGCCGGCCACGCCGAAGAGGCTCCTCTCCTCGGCCCCCGCGGCGACCGCGATGCGCGCCGCCTCGTGCAGCCCCCGCGTGAGGAAGCCGCCCAGCAGCGCGGGCGGCACGCCGATGGCGCGCGCGTAGCCGAGCGCGACGAAGAGCGCGCCGTTGAGGGCGCTCGACCACTCGAGGCCCACGAGGTCGTGGCTCACCGAGACGCGCATGAGCGGGCCCTGCAGCGCCGCGCGCACGGCGTCGGTGACCTCGGGGTAGCGCGACGCGACGGCGAGCACCGAGGCGCGCCCCTCGATGAGGTCGTCGGCGAGGGCGGGGCCCCCGAGCGCGCCCACGCGGCGACACGGCGTCTCCTCGCGCAGCACCTCGGAGATGGGCGTGAGGCCCTCGCCCGACAGGCCGCGGATGCCGTGCACGATGAGGTGCGCGCCGTCGACCACGTCGCCGAGCGCGCGCGCGACCTCGCGCACCACGTCGGAGGGCACGGCCATCAACAGCAGCCGCGAGTGCCGCGCGAGCGCGCCCAGCTCGGAGGTCACCGCGACCTCGGGGGCCAGCGCGTCGGGGCGCTCGGCGCGCCGCGAGTGCAGCAGCGTGGGGTGGCCGTTGCGCGCCACCGCGCACGCGAGGGCGAGGCCCCAGCGCCCGCCGCCCAGGATGCCCACCGGGGTCTTCGCGTGCTCGCCCATCACTTGCTCCGCCGGCCCGGGTGGAAGCCCAGCCCGCTCACCGCGAGGCGGTTCTGGTAGTAGAGCAGGAGGTTGGTGTCGCCGAGCACGACGCCGCCCTGCGCGGGCCGCAGCACCGCGTTGGTGTGGTAGCCCGACCAGGCCCGCGCGGCCGCGTCGATCACCGCCGAGGCCGGCGCGCCGCGCACGCCCGGGCCGAGCACGATGCCGCCCCGGTCCTCGAGCGCGGCGGCGCGCCCGACGAGGTCGTCGACGCGCCGCTCGAGCTCGTCGGAGGGCACGAAGACCTCGTCGCGGTGGCGCAGCAGCTTGAAGAGGTCCTCGCCCGGAAACTGGTCGCGCAGCTTGCCGAAGGCCGCGCCCGCGACGAGGTGCGAGGCGAGCAGCACCGTCTCCCTGGCGTACGAGCGGCAGATGGCCTCGCCGAGCTCGCGCGTGTACTGGGCGTCGCGCGCCTCGTCGAGCACGGGCTGCCCGTCGCGCGTGACGTAGGTCGCGGGGTCGACGGTGCGCCCGCGGTGGTCGACCGAGCGGCCGTCGTCGAGCACGCGGTTGGTGAAGGGGTCCATCGGCTCGCCGAAGCGGATGACCACCGAGCCGGTGGTCATCACGAGCTTGCGCACCAGGGTGACCACGCGCTCGACGCGGGTGCTCTCGTCGTCCTCGATGATGTAGCGATTGCGCCCGACCTCCGCGAGGTAGTCGGCGATGAGCGTCGAGGCCTCCAGCGTCAGCATGTAGTTGATCGTCGCGGGCACGACGAAGACCCGCTGCGGGTGCGAGCGGCGGAGCGAGTGCACGAAGCCTTCGACCCCGGTGCCGAGCAGCCCGAGCTTGAGCTTCTCCTCGACGATGCCCGAGCGCGAGCGCGTGCCGCCGGGGAAGAACAGCGAGTGGTAGCCGCGCTCGATGAGCACGCTCGAGTAGGTCTTCAGCACCTCCTTGTAGAGGTCGTGCCGGATGCGCCGGTCGACGCGGTACGCGCCGAGGTTCTGCATGAAGTACGAGAGGAAGGGGTTGGTGAAGAGGTTCTTCCCGGCGCCGTAGGTGGCCGGGGGCAGGCCCTCGCGGTCGAGCGCGAAGCCGAAGACCACCGAGTCGAGGTTGGAGAGGTGCGTCGGCGCGAAGATCACCGTGCCCCGGCGCGAGAGCGCGCGGATGCGCTCGACGGGCCCCTGGGTGACGAGGTGCTCGCGCAGCCGCCCCTTCGCGCGCAGGCCCAGCGTGAGGTCCTTGGGCGAGAGCAGCAGCGAGAGCGCCGTCGGCAGCACCTTCGTCGAGAGCGCGTAGACGCGCGGGTCGAAGTTGCCCGCGATGTCCTTGGCGTAGTGCCGCGCGACCTCCTCGACGCGCCGCCGCCGCTCGCTCTCCGAGAGGCGCCCGATCGAGCGGGCGAGCTCCCGGAAGCGCTCGTACTCCGCGCGCTCCTTGCCGGGGCGCGCCTCCAGGCGGCGGATCTCGCACCACGCCGCGTCGTTGAGCAGCAGCAGCGGGTCGCGGGCGCCCTGCGCGACCCGGGCGACGACCTCCTCCACGATGAAGGACCGCTCGTCGTTGAAATGGAAGATCGGTGCGGCCTCCGCCATGGCGCGCGACCGTACCGCCTCCGTCCGCGCGATCACAAGTGCGGCGCACCTTCGCGCGCCGGCCGTGCGATGGTCGGCGCGCGATGCGACGCCGCGCGCGATCACCCGGGGAGCCCGCTCCGTCGCTGAAGGTGCCGCTCGCGCTGGGCCTCGCGGCGCTCGCGGCGCTCGCCGCCGCCCGCTGGTGGCTCGGCCGCGCGCC
>JAQBQI010000447.1 GCA_028287085.1 Myxococcaceae bacterium | reverse complement strand
TGCTGGTCGACGACGCGCCGGTGACGCTGCCCGCGGCGCTGCGGGTCGACGGCGACCATCGGGTGCGGGTGGAGGTGAGCGGCGCCCCGGCGTGGATGTCCGTGGTCCCGCGGCCGACGGGCGACGTGGCGCTGGCCTACGTGGCGCCCGCGGTCGACGCGGGCACCGTCGCGCTCGCGGTCGACGCGGGCGCTCCGCGGGTGGCGGTGCGCCCCGTCGTCCACCGCGCGCACCCCGACGCCGGGCGCGCGAGGTCAGAGAGGCTCATCGCGCACGAACCGGGCTTCTAGCGCCCCCGGCGGAACCTCTCGACCCCGACCGCTGTCTCGGCGTATGTGCGAGGTCGTGCCGCTGCGCTGCCGCTGGGATGGTCGACGCTCCACGCCGAGGCGTTCTCCGTGACGCTCGACCTGGAGGCCGAGCAGGCCCTGGTGGTCCGGCTCAAGCGCCGCGACGAGGCGGCCTTCAACCTCTTCGTGCGGGCCTACCAGGCCAAGGTCTTCTCGCTGGTGCAGCGGATGCTGGGCAACCGGGCCGAGGCCGAAGACCTCGCGCAGGAGGTGTTCATCACGGTGTTCCGCAGCATCGACAGCTTTCGCGGTGATTCGCGGCTGGGCACCTGGCTCTACCGGGTGGCGATCAACCACTGTAAGAACCGCATCAAGTACCTCGACCGGCGCGTCACCCGCGGCCACGACGCGCTCGACGAGGAGGGCGGGAAGGCACTCACCGAGGGCGGTCCGGTGATGTCGCGGCCCGACCGCCCCGACGAGGCGATGCACGGCACGGAGATGGGCGGCGTCATCGAGCGCGCCCTCGGTCTGTTGGAGGAAGAGCACCGCGCCCTGGTGGTGCTGCGCGACCTCGAGGGCCTGAGCTACGAGGAGATCATGACCATCACGGGCCTGCCCGAAGGTACCGTCAAGAGCCGCCTGCACCGCGCCCGCGCCGCCCTGCGCGAGGCCATCGAGCGCGGCCTCGGGTACAAGCTCCCGGAGTGATGTTGCGATGCTGACCGACGACGAGGTTCGCGACCTGTTCAGCGCCTACCACGACCGCGAGCTGTCGCCCGAGCGCAACGACGCCGTGCGCGCCGCGCTCGACGCCAACGCCGCGCTCAAGCGCGAGTACGACGCCTTCGTCCGCATGCTCGCGGGGCTCTCCGCGATGGCCGCCGCGAGCGAGGCCCCGCTGCCCGGCGTCAGCCCGCCGCAGCCGCACGACCCCGCGAAGCCCGCCGACGCCCCCGACCTGCTCGGCGGCGTGCAACGTCGCTTGCAGAAGCGCTCCGGGGGGAAGTTCTACGGCGACGGCTGGTCGCGCCTCGCGGGCATCCTGCCGCTCGAACTCCTGGCGACGCTGGTGCTCATCGCCCTCGTGGTCGCCTACGCCGCGATGACCATGGTCTCGACGCGCCCCGCACCCGCGCCCGCCGGCGCGACCGCCCCGTCCGCGCCGCGTTAGCGCCGCCCGCGCTTCTTCTTCTTCGGCTCCTCCGCCGCCGCCGGCTCCTCGTCGCCCCCCGCGTCGTCGAGCGGCGGCAGCGTGAGCCCCGCCAGCGGCTCGCGCGTCCGCTTGCGCTTGCGCTCCTGCAGCCGCTCGATCATCGCCATCAGCTTCGGATCGCCCCACGGCGACGGGTCGTGCCGGATGCCCTTCGCGCCGTTGCAGCGCCCGCACGCGATCGCGAGGTTGTCGAGCGTGTCGGCCCCCCCGTGCGTGCGCGGGACGATGTGCTCCACGGTGGCGCGCAGCATCCGGGTCCCGTCGAGGTCGACGATCACCATGCAGTTGCAGTGGATGCACTTGCCCGCGAGCACCTCCACGCCCTTGAGCTCGGCGCGCTCGAAGGTGCGGTCGGTGGCCGCGCACCAGAGCAGCTGCGCGTGTCGTCGGGCCGTTCCCATGCGCGCGAGTGTAGCTACCGCGCGGCGTTCAGGCTCCAGTCGTAGGGGCGATAGCTCACCACGCAGCTCCCGCCGTCACTCCCGCAAGCCGCGTCGATGCGCCGCCGGAGCGGGTCCGCCGCGTAGGTCGGCAACCACCCCGCCGCGCCGAGGACGAAGTCGTCGGCGAACCACTCGAAGATCTGCGTCACCCGCAGCGAGCGCGCGCGCGTGTCGACCTCCACGGCGCCCGGCGCGTTCACGTAGGCCCGCGCCTGCGCGTCGAGCTGCGCGTCGAGCCCGGCGGCCGTGTACGCCCCGCGCCGCAGCGGCGGGCACGACCGCGCCGCGCAGTTGAGCGCCACGTGCACCCGCGGGTCGTGAAACACCGGCCGCACCTCGCGGTTCTCGACCGCGTCGAGGGTCATCTCCCGCCCGTCGAGCCGCCACGCCCGCGCTCGGAAGAAGCCCCCGTCGGGCAGGTACGTCAGCACGTTGCGCATCGTCGCGGGCGCCTCGGCCACGCCCAGCAGCACCGTCGCGTTGTAGGCGTTGATCCAGTAGGCCTTGCGCGCGTTCGCCGTCGCGAAGGCCCGCGGCGTCCGCGTCGGACCGTTCTCCCCGAGCCACGCGTGCACCGCCCGCAGCTCGCCGACGCGCGCCCGCAGCGCCGCGTAGTCGACCCCGTTGGCCCGCACCGTCGCCCGCAGCAGCGCGTCGTAGCGCGTCCACACGTTGGCCGCGGTGACGCCCGCGTCCTGCGCGCCCGCCGTCGCCGGCAGGGCCACCGTCACCGCCATCACGACACGCCAGTTGGTCATCGTCGCTCCGACGCGGCGATCGCCCGCGCGCTTCACTTGCGCAGCCGCAGCTGCACCAGGGCGGTCGCGGGCCGCGGCTTCTTCGCGCCGGGCCAGCGCTGCTCCAGCGAGAGCACGCCGCGGGGGCAGACCTCGGCGCACAGGCCGCAGCCCACGCAGCTCGCGCGCACGAAGGTCTCGTTCGCCTGCGCGTAGGCCCGCACGTCGATGCCCATCTCGCAGTACTGGGTGCACAGCCCGCACGAGATGCACATGTCCTCCTTCACGCGGATGCGGTAGCGCCCGATCTTCTGGATCAGCCCCAGCAGCGCCGCCATCGGGCAGAAGTTGCGGCACCACTGGCGCGTGCCGCCGAGGGGGTAGAGCCCGACGCCGATGGCGCCCGAGAGCACGGCCACCACCACGAGCCCGTAGTAGTAGCGGGCCTTGGCCGCCGCGGTGACGATCGCGCCGCTCTGGAGGCTGTGCTCGACCTGCCAGTTGCTCACGTCGCCGTGCCCCGACCACCACACGCCGGTGAGCGCGCTGTGCTCGCCGACGAGGGCCGAGAGCACCACGAGGAGGGTGGTCACCACGGCGAGGCCGAGCACCGTGTAGATGCTCACCTGCTCGAACTTCCACGCCGCCTCGCCCTTCTGCGAGAGGTGGCGGAAGGGCTCGCCCGCGGTGTTCGCGAGGCCGCCGCAGCCGCACACCCACGAGCAGTACCAGCGCTTGCCGAAGAAGAGCCCCATCAACGGAACGAACAGCAGCGACCCGAGGAAGCTCCAGAGCACGAAGGGCGCCGGGTCGCGCAGGATGTTGTCGGGGTAGAACGCGTCGATCTTCAGCGGCCAGAAATACGAGAGGTAGTATTCGGGCTGCGCGAACAGCTTGAGCAGCACCGGCACCGAGAAGCCGAAGCTCGCCTGCACCGCGATGACCACGAGGGTGCGCGCGACCTGGTACTCGTTGTGGAGGTAGCGCCCGAGCATGAAGAGACCGCCCGCGCTCACGGCGCAGGTGTAGAGCAGCCCGTAGAGGGTCCACTTGGAGTCGAGCGCGAGGTAGAGCAGCGACCCGAAGGCGCGCAGCGAGTGGTCGCCCGCGGCGGGCGCGCTCCCGGGGTCGAAGAGGTGCGTCCCGTAGGCCAGCGTGAGCAGCGCCAGCTGCGCGGCCACCAGCACCCACGTCGCCTCGCGCAGCAGCGCGCCCTTGTCGCCGCGCGCCCGCGCCATGCGCAC
>JAQBQI010000443.1 GCA_028287085.1 Myxococcaceae bacterium | reverse complement strand
CGCGCGCGGGCGCAGCCGCGGCGGGGCGGCGGGGGGGCGGCGACCTGATCGCGACGCCGACCGCGACGGTCGCGGTGGCGAGCAGCGCGACGGCGGCGGCCTTGGCGAGCCACGCGGTGGCGACGATCTTGGTGCCCGCGAAGGTGGCGGCGGGGACCGCCAGGCCCGTGGTGAGCGCGAGGCGCGCGGCGACGCGGCGGCGGTCGACGGCGGGGGCCGCGGGGACGTCGCGCGCCGCGCCGAGGAGGGAGCTGATGTCGGGCGGCAGCTCGGGGAGGTCGTGGTCGCTCATGGGTGCTCTCCCCGCTGGAGGCGCAGCCGGCGGACGGCGGCGGTGAACTGTTCGCGCGCGACCTTCAGCCGCGCGTAGAGGGTCTTGGCCGGGACCTCGAGGGCGGCGGCGATCTCGGGCATGGGCTGCTCCTCGATGTCGTGGAGGATGAAGACGACGCGGCGGTCGAGGTCGAGGTGCTGGAGCGCGGCCAGCACGAGCTCGCGGGCCTGCGACTCGGCGACGCGCTGGTCCTGCGGCGGCGCCGGGTCGGTGACCTCGATGGCGTCGTCGACGGACTCGCGGCGGTTGCGGCCGAGGGCGAGGTGGTCGCGCGCGACGCGGTAGGCGACGCCGAAGAGCCACGGGCGGAGCGGGCGCGACGCGTCGAAGGTGTGGGCGCGCTGGTGCACCACGACGAAGACGTCATGGGTCACGTCGGGGAGGTTGCGCGGCGCGACCCCGAGGCGGCGCAGCGTGTGCCAGACCCAGTCGAACTCGCGCGCGTAGACGCCGCCCAGGTCGAGGGGCGCGGCGGCCCCGAAGGGCTGCGCGATCGGGCCGAACGCGTCGGTGGTCACGGTGGGCATTGGGGCGACGAGGCGGCGGGTCTCAGCGATTCGACCACGCCACGCCGAATGCGAGCGTGGCGGCGACGGGCGGGGCGGTCCAGAGGGCTCCGCCGGCGGTTCCGTTGACCTGGAGGGCGGGGCGCAGGGCGAGGGCGCGCAGCTCGGCCGAGGCGACGAAGCACCAGCGACCCGCGAGCGGAAGCTCCACGCCCGCGCGGGCGCCGACGCCGAGCGCGAAGCCCACGGCGGCGCGGTCGGGGGCGTAGCCGTCGCCCCACGCGACGATGGCGGTGGCGGCGGCGACGGCGCAGAGGGGCACCACCACGCGGCGGCCGAAGCGGCGACAGACGCCGGCACCGAGCTGTATCGGCAGCGCGTCGACGCGGGCTCCCCGGGCGACGTCGTCGAGGGATCCGGGGGCGTCGATCGCCAGCTCGATGGGAAGGGCGGTCGCTCCGAAGAGGGGAGTCGCCCGCAACGCGAGTCCCGGGCGAAAGGCGCCGCCGAGGAGACCCGGAGCGACGCCGGTCGAGAGCGTCGCGAGGGCTGCGAACTGGAGGGTGGGAGTAGGCCGCGCAGCAGGCGGAAGGGCCCGCGCAGCAGGCGAAAGGGCCTGCGCAACAGGTGGAGCGGCCTGCACAATCGCGGGAGTGGCCTGCACCACCGCGGGAGTGGCCTGCGCAACGGGCGGAAGGGCCTGCGCAACGGGCGGAAGGGCCTGCACAGCCGCGGGAGGGGCCTGCACCGCCGGGTGCAGCGCGCCGATCGGGTCGATGGCGAGCGCGAGCACCAGCGAGGCGGCGTCGGCGAGGCGGGCGCAGTCGTCGCCGGCCGAGCGCAGTTGCCGGAGGGTGGTCGGCAGGCCGGGTCGCCGCAGGCGGAGGGTGGCGGCGTAGCGGGCGCGCTCCCGGGTGAAGCGGAGCGAGGCGGAGGTGGCCGCGTCGTCGCGGACGGCGTCGCGGCGGAGGCGCTCGCGGAGCAGCGCGCGCATCGCGGACGCGTCGGGGCAGCGGGCGCTGCGGGCGTCGCGGGTCACGTCGAGGCGGACCGTCTCCGGGGGGCGCGGCTGGGCGGGGGAGGCGCGCGCGGAGATCGCGAGCGCGACGGAGAGGAGCGCGGTCGGGGCTCGCGGGCGGGCGGACATCTACGGCGCGGCGCGTCCCGGCGTCGGGATCACGGGCAGATGACTCCCTCGTCCACCGCGCCGTCGCAATCGTTGTCGAGGGCGTCGCAGACCTCCGCCCCCGGGCGCACCTCCTCGGCGCACGCGCCCCACGCGCCCGCCGCGCACGCGCGGCGGCCGGCGCGGCAGACCCCGACGCCCATCGTCCCGGCGGGGCCGGCGTAGCAGGCCATCGTGATGTCCTCGTCCACGCGCCCGTCGCAGTCGTTGTCGATGTTGTCGCAGGTCTCGACGCTCCCCGCGCCCGCGGGACAGGGCACGCACGCGCCCGCGGCGTTGCAGACCGAGCCCGGGCCGCAGACGGTGCCGGGGGGCACTGCCTCGTCGTCGAAGCACACCTCGACCGGGCGGCCGTCCGTGGCGCGGAGGCACGCGACGCGGCCGCGGCGGCAGGGGTCCGCAGCGAGGAGGCACACGACGCCCGCACGGCACGGGGACTCGTCGGGAGGGGCGCAGGTGAACTGCATTTCCGTGGAGACCAGCGTCGGCGCCGAGGTGCCGTCGGGCGACGGAATCAGGGTCGCCTGCAGCTCGAGGAAGGGGAGGCGGTCCGTCCCCGACACCGTCGGCATCGCCGCGCGGATCTGGGCGCCGACGTCGACGCTCGTCGGCACGACGGGGGTGCCGTTGGGGGCGTTGGCCAGCCGGGTCCACGGGGCGCTCGCGAGGCCCACCCGGGTCTGCGACTCGCGCACGCGAAACTCGATGCTCGTGCCCGGCGGGACGATCGAAGAGAAGTTCAACTGCCCCCAGTAGGGCGCGTCGGAGCCGTTGCAGGTCGTGCCCTCGTACACGCGGCGGTAGGTGCCGGTGCTGCAGACCGTGGCGCCCGCGGCGGGGGTCCAGCGGATCGTGCGGCCCGTCGGGGTGACGCCCGGGCGGTTGAAGCCGACGAGGTCGACGGACGAACCGGTGCCCTGCTGGATGCCGACGGTGGCGCTGTCGCCCTCGGCCCGCGTGCCCCCCATCATCTGGTTGTACAGGACGTCGAGGGTGTTGGCGGTCTCGGTCAACACCACCTGGTAGGTCAGGTGCTCGGGCCCCGACGCGGACGAGCCGGCGAAGTACTGGTCGTTCCACTGGACGACGTACTCGCGGTCGGGCGCGCTGCCGAAGAGCGCGGTGCACACGCCGTTGGCGCGGTTGCGGACGTCGTCCCAGAACGCGAAGAGCGTGTTGGCGACGTCGCCCGTGGGCAGCGTGCCGTTGGCCGAGACGTAGGTCGGTTCGACGAAGGAGATCATCCCGTTCGTGGCGATGCCCACGGTGTTGAAGGGAGACCCGTAGAAGCGAAACGTGAAGGGCAGGACGCCGGTGGTCGTGCCGTCGTCGGAGCCGGCGAGCGCGGTCTGGTGCCCCGGCGCCGCGCAGGCGTCACGCCAGGAGAGCGGGGAGGTGCCGCGGGTGTAGTTGCCGCCCGCGGTGCTGGTGCACGTCGCGGTGATGCCGCCGCGGATGCTCGCGCCGCCGGGGCAGAACACCGCGTGCGCGACGTTGGCGACGACGACGTTCGACGACCCCGCCGGGATCGGGTCGCCGGCCTCCGGGCAGACGACCTGGTGGCGGCACTCGGTCGAGCAGTTGCCCGGGCACTGGGACACCACGCCCACGAAGCGGGTCGGCGTCGGGTAGTCGGGGCGCCACGCCCGGCACGCGGACCACTGCGCCGTCTCCGGGCGCCCGGGCACCGGCTCGCAGGTGCGCTGGCCGACGTTGCAGGTCTCGGTCTCGCTGTAGGTGAGGTCGCTGTCGACGTCACAGGGGCGCGGCGGGTCGCCGAGCCGGCACTCACAGCCCGCGCGGGTGTTGGGGAGGCGACCGCAGTAGCACTGGTCGGTGACCGCGGAGTTGGTGTCGTCGCAGTCGACGTTGGTGCACCCGAGACCCAGGCCGTAGCGGTCGCCGTCGCGGTCGACGCAGTCGCCGGAGTCGGTGATCGGCCCCTCGGCGGCGTCGCCGTCGGCGCCGTCGTCGCTGGCGTCGCCGAGGTCGAGGGTGACCGGCTGGTCGGGCGTCACCGCGGCGTCGTCGCGGTCGCCGACGACGATGACGGACGTGCAGCCCTGGGCGAGCAGCAGGGCGAGGGGGAGCGAGAGGCGGCGGGGGCGTGGCATCGGGGGGACCTCCACCCGGGGGATTGGACCGTGGTCGGCGCGAGTCTCAGGGAATCGACGGGGGCCCTGCCGTTGGCGTCGAAGTCGCCGCGCTACACGACGCCGAGCGCACGCATCCAGCCGGCGAGGGCGAGGTCGTTGGGGCGGCCGCGGGCGTCGAGCGCCGCCGCGACGCGCGCCCGGTCGTCGGCGCTGCGGTTCTGAGAGACCTTGAACTTCCCCTCCACCGCCTCGACGCGCAGCGAGAGCCCGACGATGTGCGGGAGCATCTCCGCGAGGGACTCGGGCGAGAGCGTCGCGAGGCTCCACGCGGCGTCGCCCTCGAAGCGGCGCGCGAGGGCGGCGAGCAGCCCGGCCAGGTCGTCGCCCGCGAGCCGCCGCTCGACCCGCACGCGGAGGCGCACGGCGGCGTAGTTCCAGGTGGGGACCTGGCGCTCGGGTTCGCCGTACCACGCGGCGGAGACGTACGCGTCGGGCCCCTGCACGAGCAGCGTGAGGGCCGCGCCCTCGGCGGCCAGCGCCGCCATCGGGTTCGCGCGCGCGAGGTGCAACTGCACGCGCTCGAGGCCGTCGCCCGCGTCGAGCAGGAAGGGCGCGTGGGCGACGACGACGTCGCCGTCGTGGGCCGCGAGCAGCGCCGCGAAGGGGTGCTCGTCGAGGAAGCGGCGGAGCTGCGCGTTCGCAGAAACGGCGAAGGGCTTCGGTAAGTACATCGTCACGGGATGCTCGCTCCGCGGCGCGGGCTACGGCCCGCCGCGCTCGCCCACGGGCTTCCAGCCGTGCTTGCGCAGGAAGGACCTCACCTTGCCGAAGCGCTCCATGCACACGAAGCCCGCCGCGTACTCCTCGGTGAGCCGCGCGCGCGGACGGTCGCCTTCGTAGACCACCACGATGCGCCCGACGTCGAGGTCGCCGCTGAGCTGCGTGGTCGGCACCGCGTCGAAGGCGTTCTGGTGAAACGACACCCGCTGGATCGACTTGCGCTCGACCTCCACGTCGCGCACCTCGCTCAAGCGCACCACCTCCGCCGCGTCCGAGCCCGCGCGGGTGATGGCGAGCACCCCGTCGGCCACGTCGAGCGTGAAGCCCGGGGCGACCTTCTGCTTGCGCCGCACGAGCCAGTACACCACCAGCGCGACCGCCATCACCGCCGCGAGCGGAGGCGACGCGAGCGCCACCGCCCCGAGCAGCCCGAGCACCAGGAGCAGCGCGTAGTAGCCGCGGAGGTAGATCTTCCAGCGGCTGTCCTGCTCGGCGTCGTTCCAGGCGACGACGAGGCGCGGCGGGGCGACGCGCACCTCCTCCTCGGCGGGCGCGCGGTACGGGGTCGTGGTGGTCATCGACGGGCCTTCCTTCTGCAGGGGGAGGGGTCGCGATGATGCAACAGAAGCGGCCGATCGTCCGCGCGGGAGGTGGGCGGTCGGGCGATCAGAACGTGGCGCGGAGCTGCGACGCGGGCACCCAGCCCTCCGCCCCGCCGTCGAGCCGGATGCGGATCATCGCCGACGGCTTGTTCACCTCGAGCACCGTCGCCATCTCGTAGGCCCCGCCCTGCACCGACGCGTAGACCCGCTGCTGCACCATGGGCCACCGCACCGCCTGCGGCGCCGGAGGCGCGACCGGACCGCCCCACGCGACCGGCAGCGGGGCGACCTGCGTCGCGACGTGCATCACCGTGGCAACCTGCGCCGCGACCGGCGGCGCGGGCGTCGAGGCGCGCGCGCCCCCGAGGATCGGCTCCAGCGCGTCCCAGGCCAGCGCGGCGTTGGCGAAGCGCTTCTCCTGCTCGCGCACCACGCAGCGGTCGAACCAGCCGTCGAAGCCGGGCGGCAGCAGGGCCGCGACGCCCATCTCCCGCGCCCGCAGCGACGCCGGGTCGAGGGGCTGCACCACGACCTCCAGCACCATGGTGCCGACGCTGACCTTCCCGTCGGGCGCGTTGGCGCCGCGCCAATACGAGACGCCGGTGAGCATCCGGTACACCAGCAGCCCGAGCGCCCAGACGTCGGTGGCGGGAGTGATCGCGGCGCCGCGCTGGGTCTGCTCGGGCGCCATCCAGAGGGGCGAGCCCATCGGGGTGGTGACCCGCGCCTCGCGCACCTCGTCGGAGAGGAGCTTGGCGATGCCGAAGTCCATGACCTTGACCGTGAAGGCCACGCCGCGGCGCCGGGGCTTCTCGAGGAAGACGTTCTCTGGCTTGAGGTCGGAGTGCACGACGCCGATGGCGTGGGCGCGGCCGAGGGCGTCGCAGAGCTGCCCGACGATGTCCGCGACCCCCGCGGCGGGAATGGTGTGCTGGGTCTCGATCACGTGGTCGAGGTCGACGCCGTCGAGCAGCTCCATGACGAGGAAGGGCAGCGCCGTGGCCTCGTCGACGCCCGCGTCGACCACGGCGACCACGTTGTCGCTCTCGATGCGCGCGCCGATGCGGGCCTCGCGCTCGAAGCGGGCGCGGCTCGCCGGGTCGCGCACCAGGTGGGAGAGCATCACCTTGAGCGCGCGGCGCTTGCCGGTGGCGACGTGCTCCACGACGTACACGGCGCCCATGCCGCCCTGCGAGAGCAGGCGCTCGACCTTGTACTCGCGGTCGATGATCTGCCCGGGCTCGAGCGACGCGGCCTCCATCGGACCATCGTCGCAAGCCGCGGTCGCCGCGGTCAACGTCCGCGCGGGGCGTGGCGTCGTGTCGGGCGGGACCGGTCAGGCGCCTTGCGCAGGGACCTTGGAGGCGCGAATCAGCGCGAGACCACCTTCAAAGGAATTGATCAATCGACACCGCACCGCGAGCAGCCGGTCGCGGATCGGTCCGGTGTCGAAATCCGAAGTGTTCCTGTTGAGAAAGACCGAGTCGGACTGGCGCCGCAACGCGTCGCTCAAGATGGTCGCGAGCACCACGCCATCTGGCGGGTGTAACGTGAGCTCATCGCAGAGCGTGTCGCTCTGTAACGCAATGGCCCCGTCCAGCGGGAGGACGGAATGGGCGGACTCAATACGGTTGCGTAGCGCGGCGAGTCGTTGGCCCGACAGAGAGAGATGCGTCAACACGTCCTGCCGGAAGTTCCGCACGGCCCCGTCGAGCCAGGGCAACCGGGTGAGATGGTCGGGACGCTTGTACTGCTCGGAGAAGCTCCGAACTTCAGCGCTTCGTCTCCGCCGGGTGTCGGCGGCCTCGACGAGACAGAACACCGGAATCGCGAGTTCGACCTCGCCGACCTCCGCCAGATCCAATAGCGCCTCGCAGGCTCCGGCCTCCTCCTGCGCGAAGGCGATCTCCAGCAGGAAGTTCGTCTCCAGATAGACCCTCACTTCGAATGATAAATCGTGCCGCCGACGAGAGCGTCGAGGCCGAGGTCGGTGCGCGTCGATGCCTCGATGGCTGGCGATCCGCTGATCACATCCTCAAGCCAGAACCCGACCGCAACGGTCAGCACGACTTCGTCGACGTAGGGGATGTCGGTGAGGTGTTGCTTGAGGAGATCGGTCGTCTGCATCGTTCGCGTGGGTGCCTGATCGAGGCCCGCGCCGGGCGCCCACCAGAAGGCGCGATCCCTGGACACGAGCAACATCGAGGTCCCGGCTACGCCAGGACCGAACTTCTCCCAGAACTCCTTCGCCCACTGCTCGTCAGCGCTCGCGCGGTTCTTTACTTCCACCGTAAGCGCAGGGCGTCCCAGGGCATTGTGAACGACGAAGTCCCATCGAAACCCCCAGCTCGTCCGGCTCGCCAGCATGAAGTGGGTCTACCACGCGACACTGCAGCGTGGCGGGCGACAATCGACGGCCGCGCATCGCCCCGAGTCGTAGGCTCCCTACCGCGCCGTGCGCTCGCGCACGCAGTCGCCCGGGCTCAACCCCGCGGTCACCTGGATGCGCACGCCGTCGGACACGCCCACGGTCACTTCGCGCTCGGCCCCGGTGCACGGCTGCGCGTAGGCCCGCGCGCCGTCGAAGCGCAGCGCGCTCTCCTCCACCGTCGGCACGCCCGTCGCGCGCGCCAGCTCGACCTCCGCCGACGCGCTGTAGCCCGCCCGCGCCGCGCCCGGCGGGTGCGCCACCACCGCCCACAGCTCGAAGCGCGTCACGCCCGCGCTCGACGCCGTCAGCGCCTGCACCGTCGACCCCGCCGCCCCGCCCGCCTGCTCGATCGTCGCGCGCGGCGAGATCCACTGCAGCGTCCCGTGCAGCGCCTCGGCCGGCAGCGCGCCCACGCGGATCGACACCGGCATCCCCAGCCGCAGCTGGCCCACGTAGGCCTCCTCGATCTGCCCCTTGAAGAGCAGATCGGCCATGTCGGCCACCACCGCCACCGTCGTCCCGTCGCGAAAACCGCTGGTCTCGCTCACGAAGTCGCCGACGTTCACCGGCACCGCGAGCACCGTCCCGTCGATGGGCGCGAGCACCCGGTTCGAGCGCAGCGACCCGCCCGCCCCGCTGCCGCGCGCGACCAGCTGCGCCCGCTCGGTCGCCGCCGCCAGCTCGGCCCGCGCCACCGCCGCGTCGTCGATCGCCTGGTCGAGCGCCTGCGTCGCCACCAGCTCGCGCGCCGCCTGCGCCCGCGTGCGCCCGAGCTCGCGCACCGCCCGCTCGTGCCGCACCCGCGCCA
>JAQBQI010000442.1 GCA_028287085.1 Myxococcaceae bacterium | reverse complement strand
CCGACCCCGACCCCGACCCCGACCCCCGCCGCGCGGCCGACCCCCGCCCCGACGCCTGCTCCCGCTCCCGCCTCGCCGGCCGCGCACGCTGCGGTCCCGACGGTGGGCGGCTGCGCGATGTTCCCCGCGGACAACGCCTGGAACCAGGACATCAGCGCGCTGCCGGTGCACCCGAGCTCGTCGGCGATCATCGCCAACATCCAGGCCCACGGCGAGACCACCATCAAGGCCGACTTCGGCTCCAACGCGGCCTACGGCATCCCCTTCTCGGTCGTCCCGGCCGGGAGCGCGCGCTTCCCGATCAACTACACCGCGTACGGCGACGAGAGCGACGCCGGTCCCTTCCCGATCCCGATGACCTCGGTGATCGAGGGCGGCAACGACCACCACGTGCTCGTCGTCGAGCAGGGCAGCTGCCGCGTCTTCGAGCTCTACCACGCGGTCCGCAGCGGCCTCGGCTGGTCGGCCGACTCGGGCGCCATCTTCGACCTCTCGACCAACGACCTCCGCCCCCGCGGCTGGACCTCCGGCGACCAGGCCGGCCTCTCCATCCTCGCCGGGCTCACCCGCTACGACGAGGTCGCCGCCGGCGAGATCCACCACGCGCTGCGCGTGACCTTCAACCACACCCAGGACGGCTTCATCACCCCCGCCACGCACCCCGGCGGCGACGCCGACAGCACCGCCCCGGCGATGGGCCTGCGCCTCCGCCTCCGCGCCGACTTCGACACCTCGCACTACACCGGCCAGGCCCGCGTGATCGTCACGGCGCTCAAGCGCTACGGCCTCATCGTCGCCGACACGGGCTCCAACTGGTTCATCTCGGGCGGCACCGACGCCCGCTGGAACGACGGCGACCTGCACCAGCTCACCGCCATCGCCGGCACCGCCTTCGAGGCGGTCTACACGGGCGACGTCCAGCGCTGAACGCGCCGGCCAACGCCCAAGCACTCGCGACGCCGACACGTGTCAGCGGGGCCGGTGACACGTGCCGACACGCGGCCGGTGACACGCCGCTCACCCCGCTCGATTGCACGGCATTTCGCGGGGGCCGAGGTGCTGGCCCCAGCCGTGCACTGATCCCTTCCGCGCACCGACGGCGCGGCTCGGGGTCGTGCCGGCGGCGGGTCGTGCGCAGAAGCGGAAGCCGTTGATGGACACGTCGTTGACCGAGTGGGTGCAGCTCGCGCCCGGGCGCCTGCTGATCGCCACCGCGGAGTCCGCATGGCTCGAGGTGGGGTCGGCGCCGCGCGACGAGATGCGGGGACCCGGGAGCCTCGCCACGACCCGGAAGCTCCTGGACGGGGCGGTCGGCGCGGCCTTCTCGGCGGCGCGCCCCGAGGGCGTCCCGGCGCTCACGCGGCCGCGATGCGTGCTGCGCCTCGCGGCCTCCTACCACCTCACGCACTCGACCCCGGCGCTGCTCACCGCAGCGGCGCGCGGCTTCGCGGCGCAGGGGCGCCCGGCCCTGGAACGCTGGGCCACCGAGAAGGTTCGCGAGGAGAGCGGCCACGACCGGCTCGCGCTGCGCGACCTGGAGGACCTCGGCTACCCCGCGCTGGCCGTCGCCGAGGCGCTACGCCCGTCCACGGCCATGAGGCTGCTGGGCTACTTCGAGGAGACCGCCCGCGCGGCCGACCCCGTCGGGAGCGTGGGCTACTCGTACGCCATCGAGCGGCTCGCGACGACGGTCGGGGAGCGCGAGATCGCGGCGGTGGAGGCCCTGCTGCCGGCGGGGTCGAGGGCCACGCGCTGCCAGCGGGTGCACAGCAGCGTCGGCAGCGACGCGGGCCACGTCGAGGACACGCTGGCGGTGGTCGCGGCGCTCTCCGGACCGGAGCGCGCTGCGATCGCAGTGGCCTGCTACCGCACCGCGCGGATCTGCTTCGAGCCGCCCCCCGACGGCTACCTCTCGGACGAAGACATCGAGCGCACGTTGCGCGACCTCACCGCAGCCCGCGCGGCCTGACGCCACGCGAGCGACCACGACGACCACGATCACGGAAGGAACGACACCATGAACAACGCCATCACCACCGAGCAGTTCGACCATCTCCACCAGATCCAGGAAAACGAAGGGAGCGACCCCCGCGAGGAGCGCTGCGAACGCTACTGCGTGAGCGAGTTCGAGCGTGCGCCGGTCACCGACCTCAACGTCATCCTCTGACCGCAGGCGACGGCGCCGACCGGCCTCGCCCACCATCGGCCGCCAGCGAGGTTTCCAGCGGGCGCGAGGCGCGGCGATGCTGCTATGACCGTCGACCATGTCGCGTCGTTCGCTCCGCGTCGTGGTCACCGTGCTCGGGCTGTTCGGGTGCGAGGCGACGCCGCCCGCGACGCCCGCGGATGCGGCCGTCGACCGCCCGGCGACCGCCGACGGCGCGTCCTCGTGCGGCGAGCCGGCGGGCCCCTTCGCGCCGCTGTCGACGCGCTGCGGTCATCTCGTCGACGCGCAGGGGCGCGTGGTCGTCGTGCACGGCATCAACGCCCGCGTCGACGGCGTCTTCGACGTCGCGCTCGACCAGGGGCGCGCCCCGCTGCAGCCGATCCCGCCCTTCGCGGCCGACGACGCCGCCTCGATGCGGGCGCTCGGCTTCAACGTCCTGCGGCTGCCGCTGCAGTGGTCGGGCGTCGAGCCGGTCGACGGCGCGGACTTCGACGCGGCCTACCTCGACCGCGTGGCCGCCGTGGTCGACCTCGCCCGCGCGGCGGGCCTCCTGGTGCTGCTCGACCTGCACCAGGACGCCTACTCCAAGGAGATCGGCGAGGACGGCGCGCCCCGCTGGGCGATCGTCCCGCCGCCCGAGCAGCTCCTGGGCGGCCCCCTCACCGACCTCGGCGCCCGCCGCACGTCGGCGCAGGTGCTGCGGGCCTTCTCGACCTTCTTCGGCGACGGGGCCGAGGGCGAGCGTCTGCGCGGGCGCTACGCCCGCATGGCGGCCGCGGTCGCGACGCGCTTCCGGGGCGACGCCGCGGTGCTCGGCTACGAGGTCTTCAATGAGCCGGTCGCGCTCGAGCCGCAGGTGCTCCGGCTCAACGTCCAGGTCGCGCGGGCGCTGCGCGAGGCCGACCCCGGGCACCTGATCGTGTTCGAGCCCGACAGCACCGGGCGCCTCGCCTCCAACCGGTCGGCGCGGCCGAGGGAGCGCTTCCCGGTGGCCGGGGCCGTGTACGCGCCGCACACCTACCCGCTGGCCTTCACGGGCACCGAGGCGCAGCGGGCGACCTTCACCGTCGAGGCCCTGCGCGGGGCGACCGAGAGCGCGCGCACCGAGGCGGACCTCTGGGGCGCGCCCCTGCTCATCACCGAGTGGGGCTACGACCCCAACGGCACCCGCACGGCCGACTACCACCGCCTCCAACAGGACCTCCAGGCCGAGTACCAGGCCGGCGCCATGTACTGGGTCTGGAAGGAGCGCTCGCAGGGCTCCTGGGGGCTGCACGACTACGACGCCGCCGCCGGGACGTGGCGGCTACGACCCGGGGTGCGCCGCGCGCTCGCGCGGGTGCGGCCCGAGGCCATCGCGGGCGAGCCCCTCGGGTGGTCCTTCGACGCGGGCGCCCGCCGCTTCGCGCTGCGCTTCGTGGCGCGCCCCGACCGACGCGGCCCGCACCGGCTCTACGTCCCGCCGGCCGAGGACTTCGCGGCGGGCTTCGTGGTGCGCTGCGACGGCGAGGCGCGGGGCGCCACGCGGGACGCGCGCACGGGCCTCGTCGAGGTGGACTGCGGCGGCTCGGC
Source organism: Myxococcaceae bacterium (assembly GCA_028287085.1). GTDB lineage: Bacteria > Myxococcota_A > Polyangia > Polyangiales > SCUS01. The sequence continues at coordinate 3,120 of JAQBQI010000442.1, read as the reverse complement.
GGGCGCGCACGAGCTGACCGTCGAGGGGCAGTAGCGGGCGGGGTCGTTCCGCCGACGCGAGCACCGCTCACAGAGGGAGGTTCCGCCGGGATCGGCGACCTGCTCGAAGGCGGCCTGACCGGGGCGCGGAGCGAACACGGACTTCGCGGCCCGCACGTAGCGGTACTGCCGCGGCGCATCGGGGCGCCAAGGGTGCGTTGGGCCGGCGCTACGCCGGCGGGAGCGTCCGAACGCGAATGGCGCAGCGCGGGTCGCCCCTCAACATGCAGGCGGGCTGGGTGACCTCGACCCGCTCGCCGAAGTGCTCTGCGAGCCCCCGCGCGATGCCCTCGGCGACCGGACAGAGCCGGCGAGGCGAGGCGTAGTCGATCAGCACCACGTCGTCCCCCTCACGCCTCGCCGCCAGCACGGGCGGCGACGCGGTCGGGTCGCGCAGGCGCACCGCCCGGTGGACGGTCTCCTCGGTGCGGGCGATCACGTCGAGCGTCCGCCAGGACGGGTCGAGGAGCGACCCGTACACGCGCAGGAGGGTCGGCACGAGGAAGCGCCCGAACGCCGCCAGGACGACCGCCTCGGACTCCCCCAGGCGGCGCGCGGCCGCGGCGGCGAGGGCGGCGAAATGCTCGTCGGGGTAGGTGCCGCTGATCTGGTACGCGTCGGCGCCGGTGCCCGCGGCGAGCGTGAGCTCGAGCCATGCCTCGCGGCCGGAGCCCTCGACGATGAACTGGCGGAATTGGTTCAGCAGGACGCCGTGCAAGGGAGCGAGATCCTAGCACTGCTCCCCGGGGCGACAGAGCTCACCCATGGCTCGAACGCTACGCGCAAATCCTTTCCAGGATGAGCTCAATCAGACGCGAGTGCGCCCCCGAGGGCCTTCGCCATGCGCCCGAGGCTCGCGACGACGGCAACGAGCTCGGCGGGGTCGACCGGCTTCGGGACGTGCATCGTGAAGCCCGCGAGCAGGGCGCGCCGGCGGTCCTGGACGCTCGCGTAGCCCGTCAGGCAGGCCGCCGGTGTGGCGCCCCCGAGACTGCGCGGGAGGGCCCGCAGTCGGGCGATCAAGCTGTACCCGTCCTCGCCCGGCATGCCGATGTCCGACAGCACGACGTCGGGGCGGGCGCGCTCGAACTCCCCCATCGCCTCCGCCACGGACGAGGCCGTCACGACGGTCGCGCCGCACGCGGCGAGGGTCGCCGCGACCATGTCCCGCCCGTCGGGCTCGTCGTCCACGACGAGGACGCGCAGGCCGCGGATCTCCGGCGGCGGCTCGAACTCCATGCTGGGAGCTTCGCGGGCGGGGCGCGGCACCCCCGGCCCGCTCTCGCGGGCGGAAGAAGCGACGGGCAGCCGCACGACGAAGCGGGCGCCCGCGCCGAGTCCCGCGCTCTCCACGGCGATGGTTCCGCCGTGCATCTCGACCAGGTTCTTCGTGATGGCGAGCCCGAGCCCGAGGCCGCCCTGCGCCTTCGTCGTCGACGGGTCGGCCTGCCTGAAGCGGTCGAACACGAAGGGGAGGAACTGCGCCGCGATGCCCTGCCCGCTGTCCGCGACCGTGAGGTCGAGGAAGGCCCCGTCCCGGCGGAGTGTGACGCGCAGCGAGCCCCCGTGGGGCGTGAACTTCGTGGCGTTGGTGAGGAGGTTCCAGACGACCTGCTGGAGGCGCGTGGGGTCGCCGGCGAGGTCGCACTCGCCCCGGTCCATCTCGACGCTCAGCTGCAGCCCCTTCGCCTCGATCGCCGGGCGCGCCGACTCGAGGGCGGCCTCCACGATCCGCGCGAGCGAGGCGGTCTGGACGTCGAGCCGGAGCTGGCCGGAAACGATGCGCGACACGTCGAGGAGGTCGTCGATCAGCTGCGCCTGGTTGATCGCGTTGCGCTCGATGATCTCGAGCGCGCGCGCCCTGCGCTCCTCGGGCAGCGAGCCCGCGCGGAGCATGCGCGTCCAGCCGAGCATCGCGTTGAGCGGGTTGCGCAGCTCGTGGCTGACCATCGCGAGGAACTCGTCCTTCGCGCGGCTGCTCCGCTCGGCCTCCTCGCGGGCGTCCTTCTCGCTCGCGAGCAGCCGCACCCGTTCGTCGATGTTGGTGTTGGTGCCGAACCACCGCACGAGCCTGCCCTCGGCGTCGTGGAGGGGGCGCACCCGCGTGAGGAACCACCGGAAGACGCCGTCGGCTCCCCTCAGCGGGAACTCCATCTCGATCGGCAGGCCCGTGGCGATCGCGCGCCCCCACGTCGCGAGCACCTCCTCGATGTGCGCGGGGTCGTGCACCGACCGCCAGCCCCAGCCCTCCATCTGCTCCGGGGTCGTGCCCGTGTACTCGTACCAGCGCTGGTTGTAGAAATCGATGTACCCGTCGGCGCGCGCGGCCCACGCGAGCTCGGGGACGTTGTCGACGACCGATTTGAAGAGCCGCTGCGCCGCCTCGACCTCGTGGCGGGCGAGCACCTCGGCGGTCACCTCGAAGCCCGCGACGAGCACCCCCTCCACGGCGCCGACGCGGTCGCGCAGCGGCGAGTAGGCGAAGTTGAAATAGACGTCCTTGAACGCGCCGTCCGGGCCGCGGGGCATGCGCGCGAGCTCACCGCGGCCCTCGTACGCGACGCCCGTGCGCAGGACGCCCTCCAGGTAGCCGACGAAGGGCTGCCCGCGCAGCTCGGGAAAGCCCTCGAGGAGCTTCTGGCCGACGAGCGCCGGCGTCTTCCCCCAGACGGCGAGCGCGGCGGGGTTGGCGAGCTCGACGAAGAAGTCGGGCCCCCGCAGGACGGCCACCGGGAACGGCGCCTGGAGGAAGTGCGCGTACAGCCGGGCCCGCTCGGACGCGACCAGCCGCCGCTCCTCCTCGCCGGCGCGCGCGTCGGCCACCGCCGTCGCGGCCCGCGTCGCGATCAGGGTCAGGAAGTCGGTGTACTCGGCGTCGAGCGCGCGCCGCGGGCTGACCCCGGCGACGAGCACGCCGTACGGCGCGTCCTCCGCCCCGCGCCGAAGCGAGACCATCGCGGCGGTGTGCACGGGCTCGGGCCACACGGAGCTCGCGATGTCGCCGAAGGTCGCGGCGAGGTCGCCGACCACCGCGATGCGCGCGGGGCCGAGCGCGGCCGAGAGCGGCCACGACGGGGGGCC
>JAQBQI010000440.1 GCA_028287085.1 Myxococcaceae bacterium | reverse complement strand
GCGGGCGTCGGGGCGCCGCGGGTGCTGGCCTTCGCGCCCAACGGCGACCTCTTCGTCGCCTCGCCCAGCGTGCGCACCCCGGGGCTCGCGCCGCCGGGCGGCGGGCAGATCCTGGTGCTGGCCGACGACGACCACGACGGCGTCGCGGAGGTGAGCGAGTTCGCGGGCGGCATCGCCGACGTGCACGGCCTGCTCTTCACCGAGGGTTGGCTCTACTACACGCGCGGCGCCGGGGTGTTTCGCACGCCCTACGTCACCGGGCAGCGGCGCGTCGGCGCGACGGCGCCCGAGCAGGTCGCCTCGCTCGCCGGCCTCTCGCCCGCCGCCCGCTGGACCCACACGCTCGCCCGCTCCGCCGACGGGACCATCTACGTCTCGCAGGGCCAGTACCAGAGCTACACCTGCCCGAGCACGCCGCGGCAGGGGGCGGTCTTCCGCCTCCAGCCGGGCAGCCAGGAGCCCGCGCTCGTCGCGTCGGGCTTCCGCAACCCGCTCTACCTGCGCTGCGACCCGGCGGGCGCCGAGTGCTACGCGGCCGAGCTCTCCGACGACTCGTGGGACCCGTCGACCGGCACCCGCGGGCGCGAGAAGCTGGTGCGCCTCGGGGCCGGCGGCGACTACGGCTACCCCTGCTGCGCCGGGCAGAGCGACCTCGCGCCCCCCGGCCGCAGCCGCAGCGCCAACTGCGCGGCGGTGGCCGCCGAGCTCACGGCGTGGCCGCTCCACGACACGCCCTTCGGCATCGACTTCGAGCGCGGTCGCTGGCCCGAGCCGTGGCGCAACGGCTTCTTCGTCGGCCTGCACGGCGCCTTCGAGACCTGGGACGCCACCAAGATCATCTGGAGCCCGCTCGACGCGCAGGGCCGCCCGACCGGGCAGTGGCAGCCCTTCGTCACCGGCTGGGGGCGCAACGCGCAGGGCATCGTCGGGCGCATCACCGACGTGACCTTCGCCCGCGACGGCCGCCTCTTCTTCAGCGACGACCAGGGCGGCGGCGTCTACTGGGTCGCGCCCGAGGGAATGGCCGCCCCGACGCGGTGATACCGTCGCCGCCGTGCGTCGCGTCGCGTGCGTCCCGGTGCTGCTGCTCGCCGCGTGCGCCGCGCCGCCCGCGCCCGCCGCCTCCGTCGCCATCGTCACCCGCGCCGGCACCCTCACCGCCTCCCCCGACGGAACCCTCTCCCTCACGCGCCCCGACGGCCTCGCCGTCTTCACCGGCGCGCACGCCGACGCGCTCCTCGCGGGCTCCCCCCGCGCCCTCGTCGCCCCCTCCCGCTGCGCCGTCGCCCACCTCGCGCCCGCCGAGGTCCCTCCCCCCGCCGACGTCGCGATCCTCGGCGCGCGCGACACCCTCGCGCTCCGCTGTGAGGTCTCGGCCGAGGTCGCGATCGACCTCTACGTGCAGGCCCACGCCGACTCCACCGCGCTCACCGCCCGCTCGCGCCTGCGCGCCCGCCGCGACCTCCGCGTGCTGCGCGCCTCGCCCTTCGTCATCGACCGCGACGGCGGCCTCTACGTCGCCGGGCCGCTCGCCGACGACCGCATCCTCGACGACGGCTCGCTCATCCTCGCCGACGCCACCGTGCGCCTCGCCACCGGAACCCAACCCCGCAGCGCCCTCGCCAACGCCGTCCCCATTCCGCTGCGCGGCAACGTCATCGCCAACAGCAACCTCGGCCTGCACGACCTCGGCACCGGGTGCGGGCTCGCGCTGGGCTTCCTCACCGCCGAACACGGCCTCGTCGAGGTGGGCCTCGCGCCCGGCGCCACCCCGCGCTCCGACGGCGCCGAAGGGTACGGAACCGTCGCCGCCGACGTGGTGTATTTCCCCAACGGGAAGAGCCTCGCGGCGGGCGCCGAGCTCTGGAGCGAGGTGCTCTACCTCGACCCCGGCGCGCCGAGCGGGAGCGCCGCCCTCGAGGGCTTCGCCGACGCGGTGCGCGACCACCTGCACGTCACCCCGTGGCAGCGGCGCGGCGGGGCGACACCCCGGCGCGTTCCCTCGGCGTGGCAGAGCTGGACCCTCGGCTTTCGCGGCGGCTACGGCCACGACGTGACCAGCGCGATCGTGCGCGCCAACGTCGACGCGGCCGCGCGCGAGCTCGTGCCCTACGGCTTCGGCATCGTGCCCGTCGACGACGGCTGGCAGCGCGCGTGGGGCGACTGGACGCCGCGCCCCGACGCCTTCCCCGAGGGGTGGGCGGGCGAGGTCGCGTACGCCGCGGCGCGCGGCCTCGGCGGCGGCTTCTGGGTCGCCCCGTTTACCGTGGAACGTATGAGCGACACCGCGCGCCAGCACCCCGAGTGGATCGCCTCGCCGGAGCCCACGGTCGGCGGTCTGATCGTGTCGGGCGACCGCGCGGTGCTCGACCTGTCGCGCGACGACGTGGTGGCCCGGGTGCGCGACGTCGCCCGCCAGATGAACGCCGCCGGCCTCGCGTGGACCAAGCAGGACTACGCCTATCAAGTGCTGGGCACCGTTCCGTCGGACGCGTCGATGACCTCGCCGGAGGCCTTCCGTCGCGGGTGGGCGGCCATCCGCGCGGAGACCCCCGACACCACCTTGCTGCTCGCCGTCGGGGCCTTCGGTCCCAACTTCGGCGTGGCCGACGCGATACGCACGGGCCTCGACACCGGCGGCCGCTGGGACGAGGGCGCGACCGACGCCGACAACCCCCTCGCGGCCACGCGCTCGCTCAAGACCACCGTGCGCACCGCCTCGCGGCGCTGGTACCTCAACGACCGCGTCACGCTGCTCGACCCCGACGCGATCCCCTTCCGCTCGATGGACGTCCCGCCCACCATCGGCGACGCCGAGGAGCGCACCTTCACCGTCTTCGTCGCGATGCTCGGCGGCCTCGTCGAGCTCGGCGACCCCGTCGTCGACCTGCGCCCCTTCGCGCTCGACGCCTTCCGCCGGCTGCTGCCCGTCTACGGCGAGGCCGCGCGCCCGCTCGACGTCTTCGTGCGCGACTACAACGAGCGCTGGGTGCTGCCCGTGCGCCCGTGGTCGACCGACCCCGACGCGCCCGAAGCCTGGGTCGTCGCCGCCGCCACCAACTGGGGCCGCAACCGCGACTGGAGCGCGACGCCGCCCGCCGCGATGCCCGACGCCGCGCGCCGCTACCGCTACACCCGCGACGAGCTCGGCCTCGGCGCGGGCCCCCTCGTCGCGTGGGAGCTGTGGAGCGGGCGGCTGCTGCCCGTCGACGACGCGGGGCTAACCGTGGAGGTCGCCGCGAGAGAGAGCGCGGTGGTGACGCTGCGCCCGCGGCGCGACGGGGTGCAGTTCGTCGGCAGCGACCGGCACCTCACGGGCGGCGCGCCCGACGTCGAGCGCGCGCGCTGGGACGCGAGCGCGGGCGTGTTCACGCTGGGCCTGCGCGTGGCGGCCGCGGGCGACGGGGGGCACACGATGCGGGTGCGCGTGGCGCTGCGGGCCGACGCCGGGGTGGCGGGGGTTCCGACGGTGACGGCGGAGGGCGCGGCCGTGACGGAGCTGGCGGTGACGCGCGAGGGCGAGCTGGTGACGGTGGCCTTCACGCCGGGCGCGAGCGGCGCGCTGACGCTGCGGGCGCGCTTCGGGGGCTGAGAAGTCCGCCCCGATGGGCTACGACGACGGCGTGGACGCCCCGACGTTGCCTCCGCTGCCGGGCGAGTACGGCCTGCGCCGACGTCGACTCGCTCGCGCGCTCGGTCTCGTCGGTTTCGCGAGCATGACCGTGCCGCTGATGATCATCCTGCTCCTGCGGATGCTCGGGCTCTACGACGGTGCGCTGCGGGAGTTCTTCTCGTCGGTCGGGCCGGCGCTGCTGGCCTTCGGCGGGCCGGGGCTGCTGATCGTCGGCTGGTGGCTGGGACGGGCGCGCGCGAAGCACGGCACCGCCTCCCTCGTCGACGGCGCCCTGCACCTCGCCGTCGGCCGGCGCACGCGGGTGATCCCGCCCGACGCGATCGCCGGCGCGGCGCACCCTTCGCCGACCGCGGGCTTCGTGGTGCAGCTCCGCAACGGCGACGAGCTCGTGTGCGAGCGGGCGCACGCGCGGTCCGACGACGTCGCCGCGCTGCTCTCGGCGCTGGGCCTCGACGCGCGCCGCCGGGCGGTCACCCTCCGCGCGTCCGCCTCCGTCTCGCCGGCCTTCCGCGCGGCGTGGATCTACGTCGCGTCGTTCCCCGCGATGGCGGCGGCCTTCCCGCACGCGGCGCTCGGGACCAGGCTGTTGCTGGTGTCGCTCGCGACGGCCGCGTCGTGGCTGCTGGCGGCCGGGTCGGCGGGTCCGACGGTCGCGGTCGGCGTCGACGGGATGGAGGTGCGGCGCACCGGTCGGGCGCGCTTCGTCCCGTGGTCGGGGGTGGAGCGGGTGGCCATGGAGGGCGGCGGGCTGCGGGCGCACCTGGTCGACGGCGAGACGATCGGACTCGGGGGCGCGACGCCGGGGGGGAGGACCCTGTACGCGCGCATCGAGCAGGCGCGGTCGGTGGCGGCGGCCGACGCGGCGCGCCCGCTGCCCACCGGGCGACAGGGACGGTCGGTGGCGGAGTGGCGCGCGGCGATGGGCGCGCTGGTCGGCGCGAGCGGGTACCGCGAGGGGGCGGTGACCGAGG
>JAQBQI010000421.1 GCA_028287085.1 Myxococcaceae bacterium | reverse complement strand
GGCGCGCGTCGTCGCCGGTGCCCTCCGCCTCGTCGCCCTCGCCGTCGCCGATGGCCACCCCGCTCGAACGCCGGCCCTTCGAGCGCACCCCCACCGAGCGCGACGACACCGCGCACGTCGCGCACGCCGCCACGCAGCTCGCGCCCGCCGCCCCCCTCCCCGGGCCCGCGACCGACGCGGCCTCCGTGCCCGAGGCGCCGCCCCTCCGCTGGGGCCGCCTCTTCGCGCTCGTCTCCACGGTCGCGGTGCTCTGCGCGGGCGGCATCGTGTCGCTGCTCATCTGGCGCGACGCGCACCCTGCGGCCTCGCGAGCGCTCTTGACCCCCGCGGCGCCGGTGACGACTGTGGGCGGGCGCTCGGCCCCACCGGGGCCCGTCGCCAACGACCCCGAGCTGATGAACCTGCTCCGGCGCTGGGACTCCGCGATGCGGCTCCAGCCCGGCGCTCAAAGCCTCGATCGCTTCTATGCGCCCCGCGTCTCGTGGAACGCCCAAGCCACCGACGCCGCGGGCATCGCCGTCCAGCTCGAACGCTCCGTCTCCGCCGGCGGAACCAACTCGTTCGACTGGGCGCGCAGCACGTGGGAGCACGAGGACCTCGCGAGCAGCGACGTCCCCGCCGCCTGCCGCGCCTTCGCCGGCGCGACCGGCGACGTCGTCAAGGTCCGCGCGTGGAACGACGAGTACCGCGTCGACCGTCACGCCTCGATCGGGTGCGCCCGGCTAGAGGGCCGCTACCTGCTCCGCCTCCGACGCACGCCGGCCGGGCTGCGCATCTGCCACGAGACCTGGTCCGTGGCCGAAGGCATCTGCGCTTCCTGCCCGACCGCGTCGGTCTGCCCGCGTCATTGACGGGGCCTGTCACCCCCCGTGACAGCCCCGGGTCGCTCCGGTAGGTTCCGCGCGCTCGCAGGGGTCAGGTTTCTAACGGGCGACCTGGCACCCCTGCGATTGGCCTGTATTCCAGCACGAACGTGTATGGCACCGGCCTTGCTGCCTCGTGTTGGTTCAATTCTCTCGGCTCACGATGGGAGGTTCGATGACGATGTCTGACGATCAGGAAAATCCGGGCGCTCGCAGGGGTAAGACCTCTGCCCGCCGTTTCTGGCGCAGCAGGGCGGTCGGCGCTCTGTTGCTCGGTGGTCTCGCGGTCGGCAACGCCGACTGCGCGCAGGAGCGCGATCCGATCGATCGCACCCGGCCGGCGAGGGTCAACAAGACCTTCTTCGTCGGGGAGAACCTGCAGGACGCCCGGGACAATCCCGAGTTCTACATGAACAACTTCGTCGTCGACGCGCCGGCGTCGCAGTCGCTGCTGCCGGTGGGCACCTACGACGACGTCGACCGCATCCGCTGGGAGATCCAGGAGGACGTTCTCCTCGCCCGCAAGGGCTACGAGTACGTCACCGGGTCCGACGGCCGCGGCGTTCGCGGCCCGACCGAGACGGGCATCATCGTCGCCGCCTACCGCATCGAGAGCCACTTCGACGTGCGGCGCGCCTACAACTCGTCGACGGGCGAGGAGATCAACGTCGTCGAGGAGAACACCGTCGACCGCCCGTGGTTCGAGCGCGAGTTCATGCGCGTCGACTGGTCGAACAACATGGTCGACAACCCCGACTGGTCGGGCCTGTTCTACGGCTCGCTCTTCGGGTCGATCTCGTTCCAGCCGGTGCGCTACTACGAGCAGAACCCGACCTCGCCCAACGCGCCGAACTTCTGCGAGATGGAAGCCGGCATGGTGCGCGACACCACCACCGGGGCCTGCGTCCGCGGCGCCACCTCCCGTAACAACAACGGCGGCTACTTCGACGTCACCTCGAAGTGGCTCGTCAACCCGGAGACCAGCGACGCCTTCGGCGGCTCGCTGCCGACCTGCCTCGTCGTCAACTTCTTCTCGGGCAGCGACACCTACGACTGCAACCCGCAGGAGGCGACGATCCGCACCTCCTTCCGGCGCGTCGAAGACCGCGACTTCCAGCCGCTCGAGATGACCCGCCAGCCCTACGACCTCGTCGGCGGCCCGCGCGCGACCCGCAACTCGTACGACCAGAACTACGGGTTCCAGGACCGCAACTTCCACCGCTACGAGATGATCCACAACATCTGGATGCGGTCGCACTTCACCAACGCGCAGGGCGCGCCGGTGGCGTGTGGAATGGTCGACGCCAACCAGGACGGCGTCGTCGACGGCAACGTCGACGCCAACTCCGACGGCACCGCCGACGCGTGCGCCACCGGCGGCGCGCCCGCCGGCTCGCAGTGCGACACCGTGGTGGGCCACTGCACCATCCCGTACCGCGACCGCGAGATCCGCCCGATCGCCTACTACACCAACCCGGAGATGCCCTCCGAGTTCCAGGACCACGTCGAGATCGAGGCCGCCGACGGCACGCTCACGTACCGCTTCCCGACCGCCGACGAGGCCCGCACCCGCACCGCCTCCGGCGCGGGCGCGACCTTCGTGACCGGCGCCACCGAGGAGATCATCAACACCTGGGACATCGCCATCCGCCGCGCGGCCGCCACGGCCCGCGAGGTCGAGTGCCGCAAGCTCGGGCCGACGTCGCCCAACGGCGGCGACCGCGACACCTGCCACAACCGCTTCTTCGAGTCCGAGCTCGTCGCCCAGCAGCTGGGCGCCTTCCTCGGCGACAACCCCAAGGTCGCCCCCACGGGCTCGCCCGCCATCCCGCGCGCGGTCGTGATCTGCCACAACCCCGTGACGGCCTCTGACAGCACCGCCTGCCGCGAGCCGGGCTACCGCGTCCGCCTCGGCGACGTGCGCTACAACCACGTCAGCTACTGGCCGGGCAACTCGCGCGCGCCCTTCGGCGGCATCGCCCACTGGGGCTTCGACCCGCTCACCGGCGAGGTCGTCTCCAACGGCGGCTTCAACATGGGCCGCTCGGTGGAGTTCGCCGCTGGTCAGCAGCGCGACTACATCCGCATGATCATGCACTACCTCGACCCGGCGCTCGATGACCTCACGGTCGAGGCCTACACGAGCAACTCCGCGGCGCAGAGCCTGGTGCAGTACATCCGCAACCCGGCGGCCCACACCGTGGGCACCGGCAACGACCGCACCGACGTCAACCTCATCAACGACCGCGCCCACAGCGCCGACGCCGACCACGCCGCCGCGGCCCTCAACGCCCTCGGCGACCAGAACGCCAACTTCGAGGCGGCCGCCATCCGGCAGTTCAACCAGCAGACGGACACCACGCCCGTCGCCAACGGCGTGTCGCAGACCGCGGTGGCGTTCCAGCAGCAGGCCGCCCTGCTGCGCGGCACCCGCTACGAGACCGACATGATCGACCAGCAGTGGCTCCGCGCCGCGGGCGTCAACCCGCGCGCGGCCCTCAGCTCGCTCGACGACAACACGCTCAACCAGGCCTCGCCCCTGCGGCGCATGGACCCGGAGTGGGCGACCGACATGCGCAACCGCCTGATGGCGCGCCTCGAGGATCGCGGCTTCTGCTTCCAGGACGCCGGCGCGCCGGCCCTGGTCGGCTCGACCGACATCCAGGGCGTCGCCCGCTGGTTCGCGCAGCGCTACCGCAACCTCTCCAAGGAAGCGCGCGCCGCCCGCATCATGCAGGACCTCCGCATCGACGCCTACAAGGGCATCGCGCTGCACGAGGTCGGGCACAGCATCGGCCTCTACCACCTGCCGGTCTCGAGCTACGACTCGATGAACTACAACCCGCAGTACTGGCAGCTGCGCACGCGCAACGGCGCCGCCTCGGCGAGCTGCCGCGCGACCACCTGCAACCAGACCTCGTGCCCGGTGATCCGCGCCGCGGACCGCAACGCCGACAACTGCATGGGCCCGCGCTACCTCGACCCGGAGACGGACGAGGAGATGGGCATCCGTGACCTGAACGCGGGCAACCACCACGCGGGCATCACCTACTTCGGCAACACGTCGACGATGGAGTACCAGTGGGAGCGCTTCGGCGAGACCGTGGGCCTCGGCTCGTACGACGTCTACGCGATGGGCCTCCTCTACGGCCGCGTCGTCGAGACGATGGAGTCCGACCCCGCCCGCGGCGGCCAGGACGCGACCTCGCAGCGCCGGTTCGCCTGGAACCTCCGCTCGCAGCTCTCCGAGAAGTACCTCGCGAACTTCTCCGACCCGGCCTTCGCGGCGCCCAACACGCCCGCGGCCGAGCCCAACGACGCCCCGCTCGGCCTCGCCCACTACACGGAGATGGCCCGCCAGCTCCACGTGTTCGACCCGAGCTACTGCCGCGACGCCACCGAGGAGGAGAAGGCCCACTACCGCTGGCGCCTCGTCGACGGCAAGATCTGCCGCTTCTCGCCGCGCGACCACGCCGCGCTCTCCGACATGGAGACGTCGCAGACCTACGACTCCAACGACCCCGAGCCCGACGGGCTCGGCGACCCCGACCAGGCCGCTCCCTCGTGGCGCGTGCGCAACGGCACGCCCGACGCGGGCCGCACGATCAACAACGGCGACGGCTCGCTGCGCTGGCGCTACCGCGTGTCCTGGGACCGCGGCGTGGGCTACCCCCACATCCAGTACTTCGACCAGGGCGCGGACATCTACGAGGTCTCCCGCTCGATCACCCGCAAGTACGACCTCACGTACCCCGCGATGTACTTCCGCCGCGGCAACCGCGAGTGGGCCTCGTGGAACGTCTCGTCGTCCGTCTCGTCGCGCATGTTCCGCCTGGTGCGCGGCTACCACTGGAACGTCGCGCGCGACTACTCGTACTACCGCGGCGCCCTCAACGACGCGAGCTTCGCGATCTACGCGAACAGCGACAACGCGCTCGGCCCGACGGTCGGCGCGCAGACCGAGATGTTCGACTTCTTCACGCGCGTGATGCTGATGCCCGAGCCGGGCACCTTCGTCGCGTCGAACGAGGCCTCCGCCGCGGACGCCGATCGCAGCACCCCGGAGCTTCGCGCCGCGGGCACGACCATCTTCGACGCGGACGACGGCGCCACCGCGCCCCGCTTCAGCGTCGGCATCGTCGACGGCCGCTTCATCGCGGACGACTTCGACAACGGCCAGGGCGGCTCGCTGGATTACCAGTCGTACGCCAACCGCGAGGGCGCTTCGCTCGAGAAGAACTTCGCCGCGATCATGCTCACGGACACCCGTCCGACCTTCTCGAGCATCACGCGCAACCTCTACCTCGACGGCCGTGAGTTCCAGGTGAACTTCGCGACCGACATCCCGAACGCGCTCGACCGCCTCCTCGGCGGCATCCTCTCCGAGGACTGGGCCACCGTCGCGATGCACGCCCCCGCGCCCGCCACCCCGGGCAGCGAGGTCGCCCCGCAGATGCTGCAGCTGTACCGCGACACCGTGCCGGCCCGCCCGGCGGGCTCGTCGCTGCTGTTCCCGAACATCGGGTACCGCCAGCAGCTCCCGACCATCATCTACTCGATGCTGTTCTCGTCGCTCAACACCGACCTCACCCTCATCAACAAGATGAGGATCTTCAGCGAGGGCGGCGCCGAGTCCGTGGACATCCCCGAGGCCGAGCGCATCCGGTTCTTCAACCCGGACACCGGCATCGTCTACGCCGCGCGCCGCTACGGCACCGACCCGGGCCTCACCGCCCTCGCCGGCGGCCGCACCGTCGACCGCGGCATCGCGTCGCGCATGGTCCAGCACGCCAACGCCCTGCTCGCCGACACCTACCTGGTCGAGCGCGACCCGGCGAACATGAACCGCCCCGTGCTCGACGCCGACGGCCGCCCGCGGATCATCCGCTCGGCCGCCGGCGCCCTCCAGCCGGCGAGCACCTCGCCGCAGCGCCAGGCCCGCCGCCTCGCGACGTTCCGCAACTACGTCGGCCTCATCGACGCCACGCGGAACATCTCGCGCATCCTCGGCTACGGCATGATCCGCTGACCGACCCCGACCGGCGGGTCGCCCGCGGCCCATAGGGCCCGACGCCCCGCCCGGTCACCCCCCCTCCCGCCCCGATTCAATCCCCTCCCAGCCCCCGCTGATCGCGCCCCCCAAGCGGGCGCGCGATGCTTCGCATCTCCCACGGGCCGGTGTATTCCCCTCGGCGCACAAACGCCCGCCGGAGGAACCACCACCCCTATGCATCTACGCCCGAAGCTCCTGTCGTCCGTCAGCGCAATCGCGGTCTGCATCGCCGCCATGCCCGCGTGGTCGCAGCCGCGTCGCGTCGTGCGCGTCCAGTCCACGCCGCCCGGCGCCACCGTGCGCGTCGACACCGCGACCGCACCGCCCCTCGGCCAGACGCCGCTCGCGCGCGCCTCGATCGCGCAGGGCCCGCACCGGCTCTTCTTCGACCTCCCCGGCTACGTGCAGGGCACCCTCGACGTCACCATCGCCGCGCGCAACCCGCGCCCCTTCGCGCTCACCCTCGTGCAGGGCGGCAACATCTTCGTCGCGGCCAACGCCGACGGCGCGCAGATCTTCCTCGACGGCACCCAGGTGGGCGTCACCCCCGGCCGGCTCAACAACGTCCCGCCGGGCGGCCACGTCGTCGAGATCCGCCTCGAGGGCCGCGAGACCGTGCGCGAGACCGTCAACGTCACCTCCGGGCAGCTCGCCACCGTCAACGCCACGCTCCGCTCGACCACCGCCCCGACCGGCAGCGTCCGCGTGGTGGTGTCCAACCCCAACGGCCCCGTGCCCGCCGACCTCCAGGTCTCCCTCGACGGCGCGCCCCTCGCCGGCACGCCCCCGTCCAACGACGCCGTCGTCCCCGGCCTGCACATCCTCCAGGTCGCAGCGGGCGGCTTCCGCAGCACGCGCCGCGAGATCACCGTCACCGCCGGCCAGGCGCAGAACATCGCCATCGACCTCGAGGCCGCCGCCGCCACCTCCGGCAGCCTGCGGGTGATCGTGCCCGTCGCGGGCGCGCAGGTCTTCCTCGACGGCGAGTCGCTCACCGTCTCCGGCGGCCGCGTCGACCAGGCCAACGTCTCCCCGGGGCAGCACAGCCTGCGGGTCACCGCGCCGGGCCGCGAGCCCGTGCGCCGCGACGTCACCGTCGCCGCCGGGGCGCCCACCGTGGTCGAGCTCGCCGACGGCGACCTGACCGTCTCCGCCGCGCACGGCCGCGTGGCCATCACGGTGCCGGCCCGGCCCGAGGCCGAGATCTTCATCAACAGCGAGCGCGTCGGCCAGGGGCGCTTCACCCGCGCCGACGCGCCCAACGGCGACCTCACCGTGCTGGTGCGCGCGCCCGGCTTCAACGACTACACCCAGCAGTGCAGCGTGAGCGACACGCAGGCCTGCGAGATGACCGTCACCCTCGTGCCCACCCCGCAGGCGCCGCAGGGCCCGCGGCCCATCGACATCGCCCGCCGCCGCGCGGGCATCAGCACCTTCGGCGCGGCGCCGCTCACCCGCGGCGACGGGGCCTTCGACGCCATCGGCAGCTTCGGCGGCATGCCCCTCGAGCTGCGCGCCACCATGGGCTTCGTGCCCAACAACGCCTTCCCCGCCTTCGGCAACTTCGCCATCGACGGCGGCATCGCGATCCGCACGCGCTTCGACTGGTACGAGTTCGAGCTGCGGTCGCGCGCCGGCTGGCGCTTCGCCGACGACCTCATCGCCGTCGGCGGCGAGGTGCGCATGTACGGCGCGCTCGGCTTCGACAAGTCGCGGGGCTTCGGGCTGCTGCTCCAGGGCAACCTGTCGTTCCACTTCAACCTCGGCAGCGACGCGCAGACGGCGCGCGGGGTCGAGCCCGTCGGCGGCCTCGGGGCGATCACCATCTCCCTCAACGCCGGCATCGAGACCAACCTCGACAACCCCGGCGGCCTCAACCCGACCCTCACCGACAGCCGCGGCAGCTACACCCTCTGCGACAACCGCGCGGTCACCTCCGCCGGTGTCGTCGACAACGGGCACTCCGCCGCGGGCGCCTGCGACATCGCCAACTCCGCGCGCGGCTTCACCGGCCTCGTCGCCGAGCTCGGCCTCTTCCGCCACCTCTCGTTCTTCGCCGGCGCCACGCTGTACCTCCCGTTCCCCGAGGAGATTCAGTACTCGTCCGCGAGCGACCCGAACCCGAACGCGTTCCTCAACCCGGGCTCGAACGTGTCGCGCCGCCCGCTGACCACGTCGTTCTGGGACGCCGCGCTGCCGGTCAACCTCCGCTTCGGCCTCACCTACAAGTTCTGACGCCCGTCGCGGGCGGCGGGCCTTCGGGTATCCTCCGCCGCCCATGAGCCTTACCTCCCCTCGTACGCTCCGCGGCGCGCTCGCGCTGCTCCTCGCCGCCTCGCTGCCTCAGTGCGCCAGCGCCCCGGTCGCCGCGCCCGTCGTGGCGCC
>JAQBQI010000393.1 GCA_028287085.1 Myxococcaceae bacterium | reverse complement strand
GCGACGGCAACCTCGGCGGCGCCGGGCTCGCGGGCGGCGCCGCGGGCAACGCGGTCGCGCTCAACGGCAGCACCGCGACCTTCACCGGCGGCAACAACGCGACGCAGGTGCGCGGGCCGGTGAACTGACGGGGGTGAGGTCTCCCCCCTAATCCTTCTTGCCGAAGAGCTCGATGCGGTGCGTGAGCAGCGAGCGGATCGACTGCCCGCTCAGCGGCGCCGCGAGCTTCTCCATCAGGCTGCGGCGGTCCTCGCGCGGCGCGATGTCGTCGGGGAAGAGCGGGTGCGTCGCCGCCGGGCGCAGCGCCTCGACGAGCTGGGCGCGGTGGTCCTTGTCGGCCAGCGCGAGCACGTTGCGCAGCGCGCGAAACACCCGCTGCTGCGCCTCGGAGGGCGCCGGGCCGTCGTGGCCCTCGAGCACCGCGCCGATGAGCAGCGCGAGGTGCTCGCAGCTCTGGGCGAGGCGCGCCGAGCCGGCGGGCGCGTCGAGCACCTCCTGCTGGAGCACGCCCCAGAGCGCCATCGTGAGGGCCTCGCCGCTCATCGCGTCGACGCCGGGCAGGGCGGCGAGCAGCGTGGCCACCGCCGAGTCGCTCGCCTCGACGCGCAGCCGCTGCACGAGGGCGCCCACCCGCAGCGACGGGGTGCTCGGGGTGCGCGCCGCGGGCATCGACGGCGACGAGGGCAGGGCGGTGATCGAGGGCATCGACGACAGCGACGGGCGCGAGCTCGGCCGCGGCGGCGCGTCGGTCTCGTGGCCGACCGCGGGCATCGACGGGCGCGAGATGGTGCGCGGCCCGCTCGGGTACAGCCCCCCGGGGACGCCCCACGCCACGAGCTCGTCGACGGCCGCGGTCATCTCGGCGCTCACGAGCTCCATCGAGGCGGGGCGGTCGGGCGGCTCCTTCGCGAGCATCGCGGAGACGAGGGCCTCGAGGCGCGAGCCGGCGAGCTCGGGCTTCGACTGCGAGAGCAGCGGCGGCGCCACCGTGGCGTGCTTCACCGCGAGCTCGAGCATCGACGTGGCGGCGAAGGGGCGGTCGCCCGTGATCATCTCGTAGACGATGACCCCGAGGGCGTAGACGTCGCTCCACGCGCCCACCGCGCCGGGGCGGTTGAGCAGCTGCTCGGGCGCCATGTACTGGATCGTCCCGACGGTGGTGCCCGACGCGGTGAGCTCCTCGCTGGCGTCGGCCATGCGGATGCGCGCGATGCCGAAGTCGACGACCTTCACGAAGTCGCGCCGCGCGGGGTCGCGGTACACGAGGATGTTGTCGGGCTTCAGGTCGCGGTGGACGATGTCGAGCCGGTGCGCGGCCGACATGGCGTCGCAGACCTGCTCGACGATGCGCCCCACGCGCCCCGGCGCCAGCGGGCCGTGGCGCAGCATCTGGCCGAGCGAGGGGCCGTCGACGAACTCCATCACCAGGTAGAGCCCCAGCGTGGGGTCGACGCCGAAGTCGGTGACGTACACGACGTTCTCGTGCTGGAGGCGACTGCACGCCAGCGCCTCGCGGCGGAAGCGCTCGGCCACCGTCTCGTCGTCGCTGAACTCCTCGCTCAGGATCTTCACCGCGTAGGCCGTCTTCAGCGTGCGGTGCGCCGCGCGGTAGACCGAGCCCATCGCCCCCTGGCCGATCTTGTAGATCAGCACGAGGTTGCCCACGGCGCGCCCGAGGAAGGGGTCGGGCTTCACGGACAGGTTCTGCGTCCGACCGCAGTCGAAGCACTCGCCCGTCTCGGGGTCGAGATCGTTCTTGCAGACCGCGCAGACCGCCATATCAGCCACGTTACTTCGCACGGCACGACAACCTTCGTCGAGCCCTCCCGCGGTCGCCGAGCGTGCGCCAGCAGAGCCGCGGGGGTGCGCGCTCACGACAAGCCCGCGGGGGTGTGGTATCCGCCGCGCCGAACGACATGGCAAACCAGCACACCGTCTCGGCCGCGCAGGCGGGACAGCGCCTCGACCGCTTCCTCGTGGACGTCACCCCGGGGCTCTCCCGCGCCCGGGCCCGCGCCATCCTCGAGGCGGGCCAGGTGCGCGTCGACGGGCGCCGCGTGCGCAAGGGCGACCCCCTCGTCGAGGGCAGCGTGGTCGAGGTCACCGGCGAGCTCCCGCCGCAGGACTTCCCCCCCGTCGCCACCCCCGACGTCGCCGTCGTGGTGCGCTACGAAGACGCCGACGTGGTCGTGGTCGACAAGCCCGCGGGGATGCCCACCCACCCGCTGCGCCCCGACGAGACCGGCACCCTCGCCAACGCGCTGCTCGCCCGCTACCCCGAGATGGCGGGCGTGGGCTTCCACCAGCGCGAGCCGGGGCTGCTGCACCGCCTCGACACCGACACCAGCGGCCTGCTGCTCGCGGCGCGCAGCAAGGAGGCCTTCGAGGAGCTGCGCGCGGCCACCGCCGGCGAGAAGCTCGAGAAGCGCTACCTCGCCCTCGTCGAGGGGCGGCTCGCGGGCGACGGCGTCGTCGAGCTCCCGCTGGTGCCGCACCGCAAGGACCCGAAGCGCGTCGAGGCCGTCACCGAGCACGTGCGGCTGCGCGCCGGCGTGAAGTCCCACCCCGCCACCACCCGCTGGCGCGTCGCCCGCGAGGTCGGCGACTTCACCCTGCTCGAGGTCTCGCTCACGCGCGCGTTTCGCCACCAGGTGCGCGCCCACCTCGCGGCCATCGGCCACCCCCTCGTCGGCGACGCCCTCTACCGCGGCCCGGCGCTCCCCGCCGACGTCGCCCAGGGGCTCGCGCGGCACTGCCTCCACGCGAGCGAGATCCACTTCCCCCACCCCCGCACCGGCGCCCCGACGCGCGTGGTGTCGGCCCTGCCCGACGACATCGCGGGGGTGATCCACCGCCTGCGCAACGCGTGAGGGCGGCGCGCCGTGCTCTTTGACCGCCCGCCACCCCCTCCGAGATGATGCCGCCGTGAGCGAACACGAACCCACCGTGCTGCCGCCCCTCGACGCCCGCTCGCCCACGGCGATCCCGGCGCTGCTGCGCTCGGCCGCGCCGTCGTCGGTGAGCGTGCTCCTGCCGGGCGACCGCGTCGCCATCGGCGCGGCCGTGCACGAGATCCAGAACGTCCTCACCAGCGTGCTCGGGTGGGTCGAGCTCGCGCAGGCCGACCGCGACGCCGCCGTGCTCGACCGGGCGCTGCCGATCCTGCACCGGGGCGTGTCGCGGGCGAGCGCGCTGGTGGCCTCGCTCATCGACCCGGTGGCGTCCTTCGGGGTGCGCGACGAGCGCTTCGACGTGGGCGCCGTCGTGGCCACCGTGCGCGACCTCCTCGACGCCCGCTGCGCCGCCGCGCAGGTGAAGCTCACCGCGACCCTCCCGGCCGTGGCCGTCGAGGCCCAGGGCGACCCCGAGCGCGTCGAGCAGGTGCTCACCAACCTCGTGCTCAACGCCACCAACGCGATCCAGTCGGCGCGCCAGCGCGGCGCCGAGGCGGGCGCCATCGAGCTGTCGGTCGAGTCGGTGGGCGGCCGCGTCGCCGTCATCGTGCGCGACGACGGCGTGGGCATCGACCCCTCGACCCGCGCGCGCATCTTCGACCCCTTCTTCACCACGCGCCCCTCCGAGGCGCCGCTCACCGCCGCCGTGCGGGGCCTCGGGCTCGCCGTGTCGCGCGCCCTCTCCGAGGCGATGGGCGCGCAGCTCGACGTCGACGCCTCGCCGGGCCGCGG
>JAQBQI010000391.1 GCA_028287085.1 Myxococcaceae bacterium | reverse complement strand
CCGGGGCCTCGGCGGCGCGGGCGAGGGCGTCGTGCAGCGCGTGCTCGGACATCGCGGCCCAGGTCGCCGGGTCGCCGGTCAGGCCGAAGGCGTGGCCGAGCGCGGCGGCGAACTCGCCGGCGTGCTGGAAGCGATCGTTGGGGTCCTTGCGCAGGGCCTTGTGGAGGAGGTCGTCGAGCTGCGGCGGCGCGGCGTCGTTGGCGAATGTCGGCGGCATCGCCTCGTCGCCCAGGATCTTGAACAGGATCTGCGCGCCGTTGCCCGCGTGGAAGGGCACCTTGCCGACGAACATCTCGTAGACGATCACGGCCACGGCCCAGACGTCGGTGCGCTGGTCGAGGTCGGGCGACCCCTGGGCCTGCTCGGGGGACATGTAGAAGGGCGACCCGATGGTGGTGCCCATCACGGTGAGCTTCTGCCCGCGGTCCTGCCCCTTGGTGAACTTCACCGAGCCGAAGTCGAGCAGCTTCACCGTGTCGCCGTCGGGGTTGCGCACGAGGAAGACGTTGTCGGGCTTCAGGTCGCGGTGCACGAAGCCGCGCGCGTGGGCCGAGTCGAGCGCGAGCGCGAGCTGCGCCACGATGCGCAGCCCGCGGTGCACCGGCACGGTCTTCTCGCGCGTGAGCACGTGCCGCAGCTCCTCGCCGTCGAGGTACTCCATCACCAGGTACCAGCTCTTGCCCGGGCGCCCCGGGAGCTGCGCCGTCGCGGCGAACTCCATCACCTTCACGACGTGCGGGTGGTCGAGCGCCTGCGACGTGGTGGCCTCGCGCCGGAAGCGCTCGATGTTCACCTCGTCCTCCGCCACGTCGGCGTGCAGGATCTTGATGGCCACGCGCTCCTGCCGCGTGAGCTCGCGCGCCTCGTAGACGCGGCCCATGCCCCCGTTGGCGATCACCCGCCGCAGCTCGAAGCGGCCCGCCACGGTGCAGGTGACCAGCGGGTCCTTCGGGTCGCGCACGGGCGTGACCTCGTCGATGGACAGCAGCCGCTCGCCGTCGTGCGGGCAGAAGGTGCTGCCCTCGGCGGGGTAGGTGCGCTGGCACTTCGCGCAAGCGACGAGCATCGGTGGGGTACCGCCTTGGCCTTGCCGGGGGGTCAGCGCGAGAGGTTCGGCGGCAGCAGGATGCGCTGGCAATTCGGGCACTGGATCAGCTTCTCGGCGCGCAGCATCACGTTGTAGAGCTGCGGCGGCGTGGCCATGTAACAGCCGCGGCAGATGCCGTCCTTGCACTCGGCGACCGCGGTGCCCCGGCGGTTCAACACGATCTGGTAGATGCGCAGGATCTCGGGGCGCACCTTGCCGGTGAGCTCCTTGCGGGCGCCCTGGTGCAGCGCCTTGCGCGCGAGGAGCGCCTCGCGGCTCTGCACGGCCTCGGACTCCTCGGTGGCGAGCATGTCGGTGAGGCCCTTGAAGTCGGCCTCGTGCGCCTTGAGCTGCGTGCCCACCGCGACGACGACCTCCTCGAGCCGGGCGGCCTCGGCGGTGCGCTCCTCGCGCTCGCGCTTGAGCACCTCGATCTCGCGGTTCATCGCCTCCATCTCGCGGTTGTTGCGGGCGACCTCCTGCCGCTTCTTCGACCGGATGGACTTCTCGTCGATGGTGGCGATCTCGTCGACGTGGGTCTGCTTGAGCCGCTGCGCCTCGGTGAGCTGCTGGCGCTCGCGCTCGAGCAGGTCGCGGATGCGGTCGACGTCCGAGCGGGTGGCCACCAGATGGGCGTCCACGTCGGCGAGCTCGACGTCGATCTGGCGCCAGGCGAGGTCGCTCTTGGCAAGTTCTTCCAGGGCTAGGAGCTGTTCGCGCAACGGGTCATCCTCCACGGGCGGGTCGCAAGCACTGCTGACCGCGCGGAGGGTGTTGGGCCCATCGGGGATCGAACCCGAAACCTCCCGATTATAAGTCAGGTGCTCTAACCGGTTGAGCTATGGGCCCGAACGCGCCGCGCGGCGCGGGGCGCACCATAGCCCCAGGTTTCGCCCGCACGCAACGCTTTGGCCCGAAACTGGCCCGCACCCCCGCAAGCCCCGTAGCTTTCGGCCGGTGTCCGACGACGATCAGCTCCTCGACGCGTGGCTCGCGCACCTCCGGGTGGAGAAGGGCCTGAGCCCGCGCTCGGTCGAGGCCTACGCCACCGACCTCGTGCGCTTCGCCGTCTTCGTACGGCAGGACCTCCAGAAGACCTTCTGCGACGTCGAGGGCGGCGACGTCGCGGCCTGGATGATCGCCCTCTCCAAGGACGGCCTCTCGGCCCGCGCCCAGGCGCGCAAGCTCTCCGCCCTGCGCGGCTTCTACAAGTTCCTCGTCGGCGAGCGGCGGGTGAAGAACGACCCGACGAAGCTCATCGCGGGCCCGCGCCTGCCGCGCAAGCTCCCGCACGTGCTGACCTTCCCCGAGATCGAGTCGCTCCTCGCCGCCCCGGAGACCAACACCCCGCGGGGCGTGCGCGACCGCGCGATGATCCAGGTGCTCTACGCCTCCGGGCTGCGCGTCTCCGAGCTGGTCAACCTCAAGGTCACCGACGTCGACCTCGACCAGGGGGTGCTCGTCGCCTTCGGCAAGGGGGAGAAGCGGCGCATGGTGCCCTTCGGCGAGGTCGCCCGCGAGGCCCTGGTGCTCTACCTCCAGACCGTGCGCGGCGGCTTCACCAAGGGCCGCGCCGCCAACGACCTCTTCGTCACGCACCGCGGCACCGCGATGACCCGCCAGGGCTTCTGGAAGCTGCTCAAGCGCTACGCCCTCGTCGCCGGCATCGACCGGCCCATCTCGCCGCACAAGCTCCGCCACTCCTTCGCCACGCACCTGCTCGAGCGCGGCGCCGACCTGCGCGCGGTGCAGACCATGCTCGGCCACGCCGACATCGTGACCACGCAGATCTACACGCACGTCACGGTCGCGCACCTGCAGGCCGCGCACGCGCGCTTCCACCCCCGCGGCTGACCGACCGATGATGGACCCGCTCGACGAGCCCTTCACCGACGACCCGCTGGTCAGGGTGCAGCTCGACGTCTTCGAGGGGCCGCTCGACCTCCTGCTTCACCTGATCCAGAAGCACGAGCTCGACATCTTCGACATCCCGATCTCGTTCATCACGCAGCGCTACCTCGCGTACGTCACGCTGATGCAGGCGCTCAACCTCGACCTCGCGGCCGAGTACCTGCTCATGGCCGCGACGCTCACGCACATCAAGTCGCGGATGCTGCTGCCGTCGCCGCCGCCCGACGAGAGCCTCAACGTCGACCCCGACGCCGACCAGGGGGAAGACCCGCGCGTCGAGCTCGTGCGCCGGCTGCTCGAGTACCAGAAGTTTCGCGCGGCCGGGGAGGAGCTCGCCGCCCGCGGCGTGGCGGGCCGCGACGTGTTCCCGCGCGGCATGGAGGTGACCGCCGAGTCGACGGGCGACGCGCCGCTCGCGCCCTTCCCCGCCATCGCCATGATCGAGGCCTTCCAGAAGCTGCTCGCGCGGCGCAAGCTCTCCATCGCGCACGAGGTCACGCCCGAGCGCATCTCCATCGCCGACCGCATCAACGCGCTCGTCGAGCGCCTGCGCGAGCGCCGCTCGATGCGCTTCGACGAGCTCTTCGACGACGACGAGACCGGCACCACCGGGCTGGTCGTGACCTTCCTCGCGCTGCTCGAGATGACCCGCCTGCGCATGACCCGGCTCTACCAGTCGGGCAACTACGAGCAGCTCCACGTGACCCTCGTGCTCACCGACGTGACCGACCCGGGCGCCGCCGTGCGGGACGACTGGCGATGATCCCCACCGACCCGAAGCACGACGGCGACGAGGGCACCGAGGAGTCCGCCGAGGGCGGCGCCGAGGACGAGCTCCCCGCCTCGCCGGGCGTCGCGCGCGCCATCGGCCGCTCGGTCTCCGAGCAGCACCTGCGCACCGTGCTCGAGAGCCTCGTCTTCGCGAGCGACCACCCCATCACGGTGGTCGAGCTCGCCAAGATCACCCGGGCCGAGGCCCGCGACGTGCGCCGCCTGCTCAACGAGCTCAAGGCCGAGTACCAGCCGCGCGGCGTGCACCTCGACGAGGTCGCCGGGGCGTGGCTCTTCCGCTCGAGCGCGGGCAACGCCCCCTTCGTGCGCGAGCTCTTGCAAGCGAAGCCCGTGCGCCTGAGCCGCGCGCAGGTCGAGACCCTCGCCATCGTCGCGTACCGCCAGCCCATCACGCGCCCCGAGATCGACGAGGTGCGCGGCGTCGACACGGGCTCGGCGCTGAAGATCCTGCTGGAGCGCGACCTCGTGCGCACCATCGGCCGCCGCGAGGAGCCCGGCCGCCCGCTGCTCTACGGCACCACGCGCTTCTTCCTGGAGTTCTTCGGGCTGCGCTCGCTGCGCGACCTGCCGATGCTGCGCGAGTACACCGAGCTCTCCGAGGAGAGCCAGGCCTCGCTCACCGCGCGCCTCTCGCAGGCGGGCATCAACGGCGAGCCCGAGGCGCCCGAGCCCGCCGAGACGCCCGCCGAGACGCCCGCCGCGGAGCCGTCGCCGCCGCTACCGGACGAGCCGGCGCAGTGACTCGCGCACCAGCACGTCGAGCGGCTCGGCCATGCGGGGCGCGAGCTCGGCGGCGGCGCGCTCGGCCTCCGGCGCCTTGAAGCCCATGTTCACCAGCGCGGCCACGAGCGACGCGGCCGGACCCACCGCCGCGATCGGGCTCGCCGGCGCCGTGTACGCCCCGACGGAGATCATCGCGTCGCCGCCCGCGGCGAGGCCCGTGAGCTTGTCCTTGAGCTCGAGCACGAGGCGCTCGGCGATGCGCTTGCCCACGCCCGGCACCGACGTGATCTTCTTCACGTCGCCGCGCGCGAGGGCGTGCGCGAGTTCGCCCGCGGGCAGCACGCCGAGCACCGAGATCGCGATGCGCGGCCCGACGCCCGCGACGGCCGTGAGCAGCCGGAAGGCCGCGCGCTCGCGGTCGTTGGCGAAGCCGAAGAGGGTGATGGCGTCTTCGCGCACGTGCGTCACGACCTGCAGCGTGACGCGCCCCTCGGCGTCGGCGGTGCAGCGCCCGAGCGTGCCCAGCGGCAGCAGCACCTCGTACCCGACGCCCGCCACGTCGACCACCACGAGCCCGTCGGGCGACTCCGACACCACGCGACCTTGAAGACGTCCGATCATCGCGGGCCATCGTAGTGGGTCCGCCCCGCGACCGCACCCGCCCCGTGGGACGGCTTCGGACAGGGAATGTCCGGTCGAGGAGCCCCCGCGACCGCGACACGATTGTCAGTGCGGGGGGGTGGGTCATGCCCGCGAGGGCCGTGGATTCACGGCTTCTGTAGGCTTTCGGGGGCGCGTGGTATGGATCTCGCTGTCGTGCGTCGTATCGCTTTGATGCTTGCCACTACTACAGGTCTGGCCGCGTGCCTGATCACCCGCACCGAGGAGGTGCGCGTGCTCCCGCTGCTGACGCCGCCGCGCATCCAGGACGTGCAGGGGCTGACCTCGCCGCGCATCGGCGCGCTGCTCGAGGTGCCCGAGACCGACAACACGACCTACGCGTTCCGCGTCCCGGTCGACGACGACGGGGTGACCGACCTCTTGCAGTGGCGCTTCTTCGTCAACGACGACCGCGACTGCGTGCCGCAGGACGGCGGGCTCAACTGCGAGCCCGTCAACCAGCCCACGCCGCACGAGCTCCCGAGCAACGGGATGGTGCGACGGGAGATCCGCGAGACGGTTCAGCTGCCCAGGCTGGGCTGCAACAAGATCGAGCTGTACGTCTCGTCGCGGCTGCGGCTGAGCGGCAACTACCGCACGCCCGACCGCGAGGGCGACCTCGACTTCCGCACCTGGTGGATCTTCGTGCGGCCGCGCTCGGACACTCCCCCCGTGGGCGACGGCGGCGTGGTCGACCAGATCGAGGCGTGCCCCTTCGCGTTGCAGCCATGAGGGCGCCGCGCGTCACGATCCTCGCGCTGCTCCTCGCGCCCGCGGCGTGTCTCGACGGCAACGCCGTGGTGGGCGACCGCGTCGAGCGCTGCTCGGCCGACACCGACTGCCCCAACGCCGTCTGCGACCTGGGCACGCAGCGCTGCGTCTCGCGGGCGCGCGCCGAGGTCTTCTTCACCGTGACGCCCGCGACGGGGCGGGTGAGCGCCGACGCCTACCCCACCCTGACGCGGCCGCGCAGCATCGTGGCGGGCGAGCGCGTCGACCTCGCGATGCGGGCGCCGCGGGTGGTCTACGGCGCGGTGACGGTTCCGACCGGCGCGGGCGAGGGCGTCGCGTACGTCCCGGCGACGCTGGAGTTCACGCCCACCGACCTCGCCGGCGTCTCTCCCCC
This sequence comes from Myxococcaceae bacterium, assembly GCA_028287085.1. Taxonomy (GTDB): domain Bacteria; phylum Myxococcota_A; class Polyangia; order Polyangiales; genus SCUS01. The sequence continues at coordinate 2,030 of JAQBQI010000391.1, read as the reverse complement.
GGTGCAGGCCGTCGCGGGCGCGGCGCTGCTCAACGACCCCGACATGCACACCTGGTCGGCGACGCTCACCGACGGCTTCTACGACGTCGTGGTGCGCCCGGCGTCGACGCTGGCTGCGACCGTTCCGCCGCGCTTCGAGCGGGGCTTCGAGGTGCGCGTCGGCGCGGTGATGCAGCGCTTCGACATCGCCTACCCGACGACCTACGCGCGCTGGGAGGGCTCGGTCGAGACCGCCGCGGGCATGGGCGTGACGGGCTTCGCGGTGCGCGCGGTCGAGCCGGCGGCCAACAGCCGGGTGCTCTCGACGGTGAGCGCCACCGCGGGCGACGGCACCGAAGGGACCGCGGGCCGCTTCGCGTGCAGCATGGCGCCCGGCGCGCCCGACGCGTGGTCGCTGCGGCTCACGGCCGACAACGGCGCGGGCGGCTCGCTGGTCATCGACGTGCCGCGGGCGGCGCTGGCGGCGGCGGCCCCGAGCGGGCGCGACCTGCGGGTGGTGCTGCCCGAGCTCACCGGCCTCACGCACGCGGCGGCCGGCCGCGCGGTGGTGGCCGACGGCTCGGTGCCCTACGGCCCGTGCGTCGGCTGCGTCGACGTGCGCGGCACGGTCGAGGGCGTCGACACCCAGAACCAGAGCCGCTCGGTGCGGGGCGCGACGGTGACCCTGCGCGCGGCGATGCGCCCGCCGACGGGCATCGCCGACGCGACGAGCTGGTACGAGTCGCGCGCCGTCACCGAGGCCGACGGGAGCTTCCGCGCGTGGCTGGTGCCGGGCGACTACGACGTCGTGGTGTCGCCCGCGGGCGACGCGTACCGCAGCGTCGTGCAGCGCGGGTTCCGCGTGCGCTCCGACGCCACGGTGCAGTCGGGCCAGGTGTTCTCGCTGTCGCTGCGCCCGACGGTCTCGGGCCGCGTGCTCGGCCGCGACGGGCTCGCGGTGCGGGGCGCGCGCGTGACCGCGGTGCCCTACCACGACGCCGCGCCGACGAACCCCTGCCTCGACGAGCCCGACCTGCGCGCGCTCGCGAGCCGCGCGACGCCGATCGAGACCATCACCGCGGCCGACGGCGCCTACGAGGTCGCGCTCAACCCCGGGCTCTACCGCCTGCTCATCGAGCCGCTGGAGAGCTCAGGCTTCCCGGTGACGCTGGGCGCGCCCGTCTGCGTGGCGCGGCGCATCAGCAACCTCGACGCCACGCTCGAGGCGCCGGTGCAGGTGCGCGGCGTGGTGCGCGACGCCCGCGGGGCGCCGTCGCCGCTCGCGACGGTCGAGGCCGTCGTGCGGCTGCGCGAGGGCTCCGCGCCGGGCGTCGTGCTGCGCGTGGCGCGGGCGACGGCCGACGCCGCGGGCAACTACCAGCTGCTCATTCCGGCGAGCGCCGCGGGCGGCTCGTAGCCGGAGTTCAGAAGGTCGGGCTGAACGCGAGCACCCGCCGCGCGGCGGTGGGCGGGTCGGCCGCGCCCTGCTGCGGGAGGCACTGGTTGTTGGCGAGGCTGGCGCCCTCGGCGTCGGTGATGCGCACGAAGAGCCCGAGCATCGGCACCGGGGGGGGAGCGCCGCCGTAGAGGGCCGTCCACGGGATGGCGACCTCGCACGCGGGCGTCGCGCCGCCGACGCAGACGGCGGTGTCCCCGAGGGTCCAGCGGAAGTCGCCGCGGCAGGTGGCGCAGCTCACGTCGCGCAGGCCGATCGACTCGTTGAGCTCGGTGGCCGTCTTGCGCAGCATCCCGCGCGTGCCCCAGACCATGTCGGTGCCGAAGCCGCTGATGGACTCGGTGACGTTGCACGAGGCCGAGTTGTCGAGCGCCCCGACGCCGTCGGTGAGCGTCGAGATGGCCGTCACGCCCGTCGCGGTCACGCCCGGCTGGTAGTCGCGGTCGACGAAGACCAGCATCGCGTTGGCGGCCTCGACCACGCCGTCGATGCCCAGGTAGAGCCGGTCGGCGTCCCACGCGACGCGCACCGAGCGCAGCGCGTTGAGCGTCGGCCCCCACTCCGACGGAACCGCGTTGGTCGCGACGAGCGCGCC
>JAQBQI010000330.1 GCA_028287085.1 Myxococcaceae bacterium | reverse complement strand
GTCGGCGTCGCCAGAGGGCGCGGCGGCGAGGGCGTCGAGGGAGGCATCGGCCGCGACCATCGCGCGGCAGCTGCGGCACGCGTCGAGGTGGGCGCGCAGCGGGGCGTCGAGGGACTTGCCCTCGACGAGCGCGTCGACGACCTGGTCGCAGGCGCTCACGGGGTCTTCCCCACGCCGAGGGCGCGGCGCAGCGCCTCGTAGCCGCGGTGCGCGCGCACCTTGAGGTTGCTCGCGGTGACGCCGGCGACCGCGGCCGCCTCGGCCACCGAGAGCCCGTCGACCTTGAGCAGCACGATGGCCTCGCGCTGCGGCGCCGGCAGCTCGCCGAGGCTGCGCTCGAGGACCTCCAGCGCGTCCGACGAGAGCGCCTCGAAGCCGCGGGGCGCCTCCGCCGAAGCCGACGCCTCGGGGAGCTGGCCGTCGTCGCTGAGCGACTCGGGGCGGCGCCGGCGGTGGCGCAGGTGGTCGAGCCAGGTGCGGCGCGCGATGGCGAAGACCCAGGGCTCGACCGGCGCGCCGAGACGGTAGGTCTCGCGGGCCTGGTGCACCTTGAGGAAGGTGGTCTGGGTGAGGTCTTCGGCGAGGCGGGCGTCGCCGCAGAGGCCGCGGAGGAAGCCGCGCAGCCGCGGCGCGAGGCGGCGGTACACCCGCTCGAAGCCGCGCGCGTCGCCGCGGAGGAAGGCCTCCATCGAGCCCTCGAGGGGCGCGTCGCGGTCGTCGTCGGCCATCGGCGCGGAAGACCGTACCCCAAGGAGCGACGCGAAGGCGTGGGGAGTCGGGAGGGCGAGCGCGAGCACCGGAGGGAGTGCGCCGCCGGGGCGCGATCGGTTACAGCCCGGCGCTGGGGTACACCTCCGGGCCATGAGCGACGCCACGAACGCCGGGCTGTTCGGCCTCATCGTCGGCGGGATCTTCGTGCTGCTGGGGGGCGCCAACGCGTGGTTCCACCTGCGCGAGATTTGCGGGTGGGTGCGCACGCGCGGCCGCCGCGTCGAGTGGAGCGCCGACTGGGACGAGAGCTACCGGCGACTCGGCTGGCGCCCCGTGTGCGCGTAAGAGGTCGACGGGCAGCGCCTCACGACGCAGGGCAACGCGCTCCGGATCGAAGGAGAAGCCCGCGGTCGGTGACGAAGCGGTGACCGTGCGCTACGACCCTGCGGGGCCCGCGCGAGCGAAGGCGGGCTTCGAGGCGTGGTTCTTCGCCTTCGGCGGCGCGGTCGGCGCGGCCGGACTCGGGCTGGTGCTGTACGGGGTGGCGAAGCTCGTCTGACGGCCGCGGCCCGTTGCATCATCGCGCGGTGAGGCACTACCGCGTGTCGAAGTACGACCCGGCGTTCCGCGACGCCCGCGGCGCCTACCAGCGCGACGAGTGGAGCGCCGTCTCGGACGTCGGCCGCGCCTTCGCCGCGGCCGCGGCCACCCCGCTGGGCTTCGGCGAGATCGACGGACCCGACGGCTCGACCTGCATCAACGGTCGACGCGGCGAGGACCTCCGACCGATCCAGGCGTACGTCGAAGGACGCCAGCGGGACCTCACCCCGGCGGGCGTCGCGCCGGTGGACTTCGACCTGACCCGCGTGCTCTCGCCCGGCCGGCTGACCGACGCCGAGGTCGGGGCGGTGACCCGGCTGGCGCTGCGCGAGGTGCTGCCGTGCGAGCTCGTGGGCGAGCGCGGGTTCAGGGTGTTCTTCGGCTACGACTACCTCGTCGGCGTGCGCGGCGACGACGCGTGCGCGGCGGCGGTCGCGGCGGTGCGCGCGCTGGGGATCTTCGTCGAAGAGACGGGGCCGCGACCCGGGGGGTGAGTCCGTTCAGCGCGGCGGCACCGGACAGCGCAGCCCGTCGCACTCGACCCACGAGCGGCGCGCGAAGTCGTACACGACGCCGTGGTTCATGCCGCAGCCGAACCCGGGCACGTAGTCGAGCCGTCCGAGGATCGCGCCGCGCGCGACGCGCTCGTAGAGGAAGAGGCAGTCGTCGCCCTCCATCCGATACGGTCGCGGGACCCGCGGCAGGTACCGCGGGACCAGGGCGTCGAGGCTCGGCGGGTACTCGCCGCGCTCGTCGCGGAAGCACTCGACCGCGCGGCTCACCGCCGCGGCCGCGTCGTGCTCGTGCCGCGCGCACACGCCCCGCAGGATTACGAACACCGCGGCCGTGGCAACGACCGACGCGGCCCAGAGCAGCGACGCCCGAGCGTGGGCGCGGGCCGCGGACGACTCCTCGTGGATGACGAGATCGCCGTGGTGGGGCAGCGCCCAGAACAGCAGGCCGAGAGCGGCACCCAGCGCGAAGGGCAGGATCAGGTACTCAGGCTCGCGCTGCGCATAGACCGCTTCGGCAAGGGGGAGCACGAGCGCCGCGACGGTGTGGCCCCAGGGCCAGGCGCGCCACGCCGCGCCGTGCGTCGGCGGCACGAGCGGGGCCTCGCGGTAGGGCGAGGATTGCATCGGCAGTGGTGACGATACGCCCGCGCGGTCGGGCCCGGGGGCCCGGGGAGGGTCACGCGAGATCCCAGATCATCGGCGCACGCGAGTCGATCAGGTGGCTCCACGAGTCGGGCGCCGGGGGGGCGACCAGCAGGTCGCCCGTACATCGCCAGCCCGCCCGCACCGGACTCCCGACGAAGGCATCGACCGACGCGTCGCCCCGGGTCGAGCCGCGCCCGCTACGGCGTGACGTGCGCTTCGACCGGACGCAGCACCGAGAGCGTGCCGAGGATGACCTGCTCCACCGCCTCGCTGCTGCCTGCCTGTAGCGCCGCGGGGACCCTCACCCGGTAGCCCCGCTGGAGCGCGTCGATGGCCGTCGCGTAGAGGTGGATCTCCGTGATGCAGCCGGTGATCTCGACGGTGTTGACCCCGGCGGCGCGGAGCGTCGCGTCGAGCGCGGTCTCGGAGAAGCAGCTGTAGTGGCGGTGGGTGAGCACGAGGTCGTCGGCCTCGGGCGCGACCTCGGGCCACACGCTCGCGCGGGGGTCGTCGAGGTTGTGGTCGGGCCAGTTGAGCAGGTCGGGGTCGCCGGGCTCGTGGTGGTCGCAGAGGTAGATCACCGGCTCGCCCGCGGCGCGCGCGGCGGCCAGGCGTCGCCGCATCGCGGGCACGATGCCCCGCGCCCGGGCGACCTCGAGGGGGCGGCCCGGGGTGAGGTGGTCGTTGAGCATGTCGACGACCACGACGGCGGTCTTCGGGGTGAAGTCGGGGAGCGCGGCGAGCGCGGCGGCGAGGCGGTCGCGCACGGCGGGCGACGGGGCGACCGGGGCGAGCGCCAGGGCCAGCGACGCGACGGATTCGCGAACCGCGTCGACCTCGGCGAGCATCTCACCCCTCGCCCCGAGCGCCGCGTCGACCGCCCGGGCGGGGGTCGCCGCCAGGATTCGATCGATGATGCTCTGCAGGGTGGGGTCGTCGATCATGGGGGTGCGTCTTGCGAAGGGCGCTGCGTAGGCCTCTACGCCACCCGCGGCCCGGTCGGATTCAAACTCTCGACGCGCCGCGACGGCTCAGTGGATAGTGCACGGCCCCGATGACCGCGCAACCCACGATCACGCTCCGCTTCGACGCCGGGACGCTGCTGCTCGAGGGCTACGTCGAGGGCGCCAGCGAGGGGGCCACCCTCCCGGGCTGCGTGTGGGACCCGCGCGTGCGGCGCTTCCGCGCGCCGGCGTGGCGCTACCGCGAGGTGGTCACGGCCCTCACGCGCCTCGCCCGCGCGGGCTCGATCGTCTTCGCCGACGAGGCCCGCGGCTACAATGCCCTGGCCGTGACGCACCGGGCGCAGCGCGCGCCCTTCGAGCACCAGCGCGAGGCGGTGGCGGCGTGGCGGGCGGCGGGCAACCGCGGGGTGGTCGTGCTGCCGACGGGCTCGGGCAAGAGCTACGTCGCGGAGATGGCCATCGCGCTCGCGCAGCGCAGCACCCTGGTGGTCGCCCCGACGCTCGACCTGATGAACCAGTGGTACGACGTGCTGGTCACGGCCTTCGGCGAGAAGGTGGGCCTGCTGGGCGGCGGCTACCACGAGCCCGGCGACCTCACCGTCAGCACCTACGACTCGGCCTGGATGCACATGGACCGCCTCGGCGCCCGCTGGGGGCTGATCATCTACGACGAGTGCCACCACCTCCCGGGGGCTTCGTTTCTCGGGGCGGCGGAGTGCGCGATCGCGCCCTTCCGCCTCGGGCTCACCGCCACGCTCGAGCGCAACGACGGCCGCGAGGCCCTGCTCAACGACCGCGTCGGCGCGGTGGTCTACAGCCGCGGCATCAAGGAGCTCGCGGGCGACCACCTCGCCGAGTACTCGGTCGAGACGATGATGGTCGACCTCACCGCGGAGGAGGCGACGGCCTACAACGAGCACCGCGAGATCTACCGGAGCTTCGTCTCCGCGGAGGGCATCCGCATGGCGTCGCCCGACGGGTGGGCGAGGTTTCTCCAGGCGAGCGCGCGCAGCCCCGAGGGGCGCCGGGCGCTGCTCTCGTACCAGCACCAGAAGCGCATCGCCCTGGCCTCGCAGGGCAAGCTCGAGGTGCTCGAAGGCCTGCTCCGCCAGCACGCGAAAGACCGCACGCTGATCTTCACCAACGACAACGACACCGTGTACGCGATCGCGAAGCGCTTCCTGATCCCGGCGATCACGCACCAGACCGACGTGAAGGAGCGGCGCGAGGTGCTCGAGCGCTTCAACTCCGGCGCCTACCCCGCGGTGGTCACCTCGCGCGTCTTGAACGAGGGCGTGAACATCCCCGAGGCGCGCGTCGCCATCGTGCTGAGCGGCACGGCCAGCGTGCGCGAGCACGTCCAGCGCCTCGGCCGCATCCTGCGGCGCCAGGAGGGCAAGACGGCGATCTTGTATGAAGTGATCACGCGCGGCACGGCCGAGGAGCACCAGTCGGGGCGCCGCCGGGAGCACGATGCTTACCGCTGACCTCATTCGCGCGCGGGTGGTGAAGGGCGAGGTTCGGCCGCGCTACGTGGGGGCCGACGACGCGGACGTGCTGGAGCTCGCGGGCGTGATGTCCGCGACCTTCCGCGCCCACGTGAACAAGCGCCGCGCCGACCTCGACGCCGCGCTCGCCGAGCTCACCGGCGAGGGCACCGACTACCTGCTGCACCGCGGCCTCGCGAAGCTGCTCTTCGACCGCTCGACCTACGAGGTGCGCTCGCCCGTCGAGCCGCAGGACCTCCGCCGCGCCGTCTTCGAGGCCTCGGCGAAGGTTCACCCCGCGGTGCGGGTGGCCGACGCGCTGCACCCGGTGACCCGCGACGACGTGCTCGCGCAGGTGGCCGCGCAGCTCGGCGTCGACGCGGCCGCCGTCGAGCAGGGGCTCTACGCCGACCTCGAGGACGAGCAGGTGATGAGCGAGGCCCCCGCGCTCGCGGGCGAGGCGCTGGTGCAGCGCTACAACCTCGCGCTCGCGCAGGCGGCGCTGCTGCGGGCGACGCGCCTCGTGGTGCACCTCGACGAGGCCGACCCGGCGCGCTTCCGTCAGCTCATCCGGTGGGTGAAGTTCTACCGGCTGATCCACCGGGCCGAGCGCGACGCGGGCGGCGGCTGGTCGCTCACCCTCGACGGCCCGGTGAGCGTCTTCCAGCAGTCGAACAAGTACGGGCTCCAGCTCGCGGAGTTTCTCCCCGCGCTGCTGTTGTTTCCGTCGTGGCGCGCCGAGGCCGCGCTGCGCTGGGGGCCGCAGAAGCGCGACCTGCTCTTCCGCGTGTCGCCCGCCGACGGGCTCGTCTCGCACCTCCCCGACAAGGGCGCGTACGTCACCAAGGAAGAGCAGTGGGTGCTCGACCGCTTCGCGGCGCTGAAGTCGCCGTGGACGCTCGCCCGCGAGGGCTCGCTCATCGACCTCGACGGGCGCGGGGTGCTGATCCCCGACTTCGTGGCGCGGCACCCCGACGGGCGCGAGGCGCTGGTCGAGGTCATCGGCTTCTGGCGCAAGGACACCCTGCAATCGCGCATCGAGCTGCTCGGTTCTGCCGGGCCGAAGAACCTCGTGCTCGCCGTGCCGTGGAAGCTGCGCGGCGGCGCCGAGGACGAGGCCGTCGCCGCGGGCGCCGAGGCCCTCTTCTTCAAAGAGGTGATCATCGCCAAGGAACTCCTCGAGCGCGTCGAGCGCGTGGGCGCGAAGCCCGCGGACGCGCCGTCCGCGGCCGCGCCGTTGGCGCCCGCGAAGAAGCCTCGCAAGGCCCGCGCACCGAAGGCGTAGTGACCGGGGCCAGGCTCGTGTCAGACGAGCACACCTGCGACGCGAGTACCCACGCGCGACCGCAGGAAATCAGCCATTTCCTGCGCGGGGCACGCGCGTTGCGGGGTGGACCCGCACGGCCCTTCACGGCCCCATCAACAGGAGTCACGTCATGCGCCATCGATCCATCGCCGCCCGCGCGGCGCTGTTGCTCGCCCTCGCCGCCGCGCCGCTCTCGGCGCTCGCGCAGTACGTCCCCGCGCCGCCGACGCCGCCCGTCATGCCCTCGCCGGTGCCGGGGCAGCCCATCATGCCGCAGCCGCCCTCGCAGCCCACGCCCCCGGTGCTGCCGCAGCCGCCGCAGGTGCAGCCGCCGCACGTGCAGCCGCCCAACCCTCCGCAACAGCCGCCGGTGGGCTTCCCCGACGCGGGCGCCATCCCCTTCCCCTTCGGCCCCGACGCGGGCGGGCGGTAGTCGACTTCGCGCGTGGAGGCGGCGCGGTGACTGCGCTACGGTCGCCGCGATGAGTGCCACCGCCGGATTGCGTCGCGCGCTGAAGTCGGGCCTCCGGGCCGCCGGGATGCTCGACGTCGCCCGCCTCGGGGTGCAGCTCTCGGCGCTCGTGCTCGACCTGCGCCGGCTGCCCTCCACCGCCGCCGCGCTGCCGTGGTTCGTGCGCTCGTGGCGCGAGTACGAGTCGCTCTCGGGCGACGACCTGCGGCTGCGCCACGCCCAGCCCTGCCTCGACGACCGCGGCGACAGCGCCGGCTCGGCGAAGGGACACTACTTCCATCAAGACCTGTGGGCCGCGAGGAAGGTGCACGCCGCGGGCGTGGCCGAGCACGTCGACGTGGGCAGCCGCGTCGACGGCTTCGTCGCCCACGTGGCGGCCTTCACCGACGTGCTCTACGTCGACCTGCGCCCGCTCGAAGCGAAGGGTCACCCGCACATCAAGGCCCGCGTGGGCACCGTGCTGGCGCTGCCCTTCGACGACCGCTCGGTGCGCTCGCTCTCGTGCCTGCACGTCATCGAGCACATCGGCCTCGGCCGCTACGGCGACCCGCTCGACCCCGGCGGATCGCTCAAGGCCCTCAAGGAGCTGCAGCGCGTCGTGGCCGCGGGGGGCGACTTCTATCTGGGCGTTCCGGTGGGGCGCGAGCGCGTGTGCTTCAACGCGCACCGGGTGCTCTCGCCGGGCGCCGTGGTGCGCGCCCTCGGCGAGCTCGACCTGGTGGAGTTCAGCGCCGTCGACGACACGGGCGACCTCGTGCGCGACGCCGCCACGGCCGACTTCGAGCGCGCCGACTACGCCTGCGGCCTCTTCCACTTCACCCGACGGAGCTGAGCCATGATGGCCTTCCTGCACTTCATGATCGACGCCGTGCTCGGGCTCATCTCGATGTCCGTGGTGGTGCACGGCCTGCTCGGGCTGCTCGCGTCGCTCGAGGTCATCAACCGCAACAACGCCTTCCTCAACGACCTGCGCCGCCTGCTCGAGGCCGTCACCGCGCCCTTCCTGCGGCCCATCCAGCGGGTGGTGCCGCCCCTCGGCGGCTACGACGTGTCGCCCATCCTGCTGGTGCTCACCATCGCCGGCGTGCGGATGTACCTGCTGCCCGCGATCTTCCACTGAGGGCGCTCGGCGCCGCCGCCGTACGACCCTCGCCGGAGGGAGACCTCACCCCTCAGCCCCGCTCGGGCGCCACGCTCGCGACCGACATCCGCCCCGCCGGCAGCGTCACCACCATGCGCGCCCCCTCGGCGCCGTCGTGGCGGTCGTGCGCCGTGATCGCGCCGCCCGCCTGCTCGACGATCGCCGCGCTCGTCGGCAGCCCCAGGCCCGTGCCCTCGCCCGCCGGCTTCGTCGTGAAGAAGGGCTCGAACACCCGCTCGCGCAGCGCCGCCGGAATCCCCGGGCCGTCGTCCTCCACCTCGATCACCACCCGGCCCTCGTCGAGGTGCGCCCGCAGCGCGATCTGCCCCCGCGCCCGCCCGTCCCCGCGGATCGCGTCGGCCGCGTTCATCGCCAGGTTGAGCACCACCTGCACGAGCCGGTCGCTCGACACGCCCACCGTCGGCAGCCCGTCCTCCACCTCCACCGTCAGCGCGACGTCGCGCATCGACTTCTGCGGCTGCAACAGCTGGCGCACCTGCTCGATCGCGTCGCGCACCTCGGCGTTGGGCTCCACCGGCGTGCCGTCCAGGCGCGGCGGCGCCGCCGACCCGGGGGCAGCCCGCGCGTAGTCGAGCAGCTGCCGCACCGTCCGGTGGATGCGCTGCGCCTCGGTCCCGATGCGCCCCGCGAAGTCGCGGATCTCCTCCTCCTCCAGGCCCCCGTCGCGCATCACGTCGGAGAGCCCCACGATCGCCGCCAACGGGTTGCCCACCTCGTGCGCGATGCCCGCCGCGAGCCGGCCCACCATCGCCAGCCGCTCGCCGCGCACCACCTGCTCCTGCGCGCGCCGCAGGTCGGCGCTCGCCTTCTCCAGCTCGGTCACCTGCTGCGACAGCTCCGACTCGCGCGCCGCGAGCTGGTCGGTCATGCGGTTGAACGCGCTCGCCGCCCGCACCACCTCGGCCGCGCCGCGCTCCTCCGCCCGCACGTCGCGCCGGCCCGCCGCCACCC
>JAQBQI010000314.1 GCA_028287085.1 Myxococcaceae bacterium | reverse complement strand
TCGCGGCCGTGGCGCTGCGCCGCCGCCGCCGGGCGTAGCGCAGTCGAGCGAGCGTCGGCCCCGATCCACCGGGTCCGATCCGCTTCCGGAGGGGCGACCGCAGGTCGCCCCTACATCATCAAACCATCACCACCAATGCGGCGATCACCGCCCTCCGATCGCCGCCCATCGGCCGCGCCCTTCGATCGCCGCCCATCGGCCGCGCGCTCCGATCGCCGCCCATCGGCCGCGACGGTTTGATGATGTAGGGGCGACCTGCGGTCGCCCCTCCGGCGTTCGGCGTCGAGCGAAGAGGAGGGAAGGGAAGGGAAGGGCGGGGCGCCCGCTGCGCCCCCCGATCAAGGCTTCAGCGCACGCACTCGCCGGTCATGGCGTTGCAGCGCGTACCCGCGAAGAAGTTGCTGCAGAACAGGTTGCCGCCGAGCAGGTCGCAGCGCGGGGCGCAGACCCGGAAGGTGGTGTTCCAGCAGGTGTTCGACGGGAAGAGCCCGCCCGCGCCGACGCCGCTGCACTGGACGCTGCTCTCGCAGGCGCACGAGAACTCGTCGACCAGCGAGTTCGAGTTGTCGTCGACGCCGTTGCAGCACTCGCCGCCGCTGGTGGCGCTCGGGCGGCAGTCCGAGTCGCTGCAGTCGCTCACGCCGTCGCAGTCGTTGTCGACCCCGTCGGTGCACGCCCGCACGCCGATCTCCCGCATCGCCGTCGGCCGGCAGCACGTCGGCTGCGGCGCGCAGCCCGGGTCGGCGCAGTCGCGCAGCCCGTCGCAGTCGTTGTCGAGCCCGTCGGCGCAGCTGCGCGGGTCGGCCTCCGCCCCCGTCGGGCGGCAGCACGCCCGCGCGTTGCGGCAGTCGGCGTCGGCGCAGTCGACCTGCCGGTCGCAGTCGTTGTCGCGGCCGTCGGCGCAGGCCGCGTCGGTAGTCTCCGGCGACGGCAGGCAGAGGCACGCCGGGTCCATGGCGCACTCCGCGTCGCCGCAGTCGACCGCGCCGTCGCCGTCGTCGTCGACCAGGTTGTTGCAGATCTCCCGCCCGAGGTTCTCGGCCACGTTGAGCACGAAGGTGCCGCGCGCCGTCGCGCTGAAGCCGTCGACGATCACGTAGTAGATGCCCGGCGTCGCCGCGAAGGTGACCCGCGACGTGGTGCCGCTCGTGTCGTCGTTGCAGGCCACCTGCGTGCCCATGTCGCACTGCGCGCTGCGCACGTAGAGCACCGTGTCGAAGTTGCTGCCGAGCGTGTCGATCGTGAGCGTCGCGGCCCGCGCCACGCGCAGCGCGTAGACCACGTCGCCGCCGCCGCCGCCCTGGCAGCCCGGCACGCCGAGCGTCGGGGTGTAGTCGTTGCGCGCCCCGTCGAGGGTGCCCCGCGTGCTCGACGGCACCGCGAGCGGCAGCGGCCGCAGGCAGGTGTCGTTGACCGGCGGCGGCGAGCACACGGGCTGCGCCACGCAGAACGAGTCGGCGCAGTCGGTCGCGCCGTCGCAGTCGTTGTCGCGGCCGTCGGCGCACGACATCACGTCGGCCTCGGTGCCGGTGGGCACGCAGGTCGGGCAGAGGGGCGAGCCCGCGCAGTTCACGTCGGCGCAGTCGACGACCGTGTCGCAGTCGTTGTCGACGCCGTCGTTGCAGACCTCGCGCTGCGGCACGCAGCCGCACACGCCGCTGCGCCCGCAGTCGAAGTCGGAGCAGTCGATGAAGCCGTCGCAGTCGTTGTCGCGCCCGTCGAAGCAGCTCATCGCGTCGGTCTCGGCGCCCGTCGGCACGCACATCATGCACATCGGCAGCGCGCCGCAGTCGGCGCGGTCGGCGCAGTCGACGAGGCCGTCGCCGTCGTCGTCGAGGCCGTTGCCGCAGACCTCCGTCGGGGCGAGGCGGAGGTTGAGCTGGAAGGCCCCGCTCGCGCCGCTCCAGCCGTCGACCACCACGAAGTAGATGCCCGGCGGGGCGTTGGGGAGCACCACGCGGGAGTTGGTCCCGCCGCCGCTGTCGTCGTCGCAGGCGAGGGGGGTGCCCGCGCACGAGTCGCGAAACACCATCAGCGCCGTGTCGTAGCTGTTGGGCCCCGTGTCGATGATGATCGTCTGCGGCACCGGGTTGCGGAAGCTGTACACGACGTCGGGCGACCCGCTGCCCGCGCAGGCCGGGGTGAAGTCGTCGCGCGCGATGCTGGTGCTGCCGCTCACGCGCCCGGGCAGGCTCAGGTTGATCGCGGTGGCGCAGGTCTCGTTGGGGGCGCTGCACGCGGGCGTCATCACGCAGAGCGCGTCGGCGCAGTCGGTGGCGCCGTTGCAGTCGTTGTCGCGCCCGTCGCCGCAGACCTCGATGCGGCTCGTGGGCACGCACATCACGCAGCCCGGGAAGCGCCCGCAGATCGGGTCGGCGCAGTCGGTGAGGCCGTTGCAGTCGTTGTCGCGGCCGTCCTGGCAGGCCATCGGGTCGGCCTCGGGCCCGGTGGGCACGCACACCGCGCAGACCGGCAGGCGCGCGCAGTCGGCGTCGGCGCAGTCGGCGAGGCGGTCGCAGTCGTTGTCGACGCGGTCGTTGCAGACCTCCGGGCCGGTGGGGACGCACATCCCGCAGGCGGGCGTTCCGGCGCAGGTCACGTCGGCGCAGTCGGTGCGGCCGTCGCAGTTGTTGTCGCGGCCGTCGAGGCACGACTCCGCCGCCCCGGGGTTCACGCTGCGGTCGTTGTCGTTGCAGTCGCGCCCGCCCGCGCAGGCGACCGGGCCGAAGCCGTCGCCGTCGGCGTCGGCGGGGCGCGTGATGCAGCTGCGCCGGGCGTCGTCGCAGGCGTCGGTGGTGCACGGGTCGCCGTCGTCGCAGAGCACGGGCATCTGGGCGGCGCAGCCGCGGCCCGGGAGGCAGCGCTCGACGCCGTTGCAGAAGCGGCCGTCGTTGCAGACGGTGTCGTCGGGCGCGCTCACGCAGCCGACGCCCGGGATGCAGCGGTCGAGGGTGCAGGCGACGCCGTCCTCGCAGGACATGGGCGTGCCGCGCACGCAGCGGCCGCCGCCGCAGCGCTCGGCGCCGTCGCAGGGGTCGCCGTTGTCGCACTCGTCGTCGCGGGTGCACTCGACCGGGGTGCAGTCGCGCATCGGGTCGCAGAAGGCCGGGGCGACGCAGCGGTTGTTGTCGGGCACGCTCACGCAGCCGCGGCCCTCGACGCACTGGTCGACGGTGCAGATGACGCCGTCGTTGCAGGGCATCGTCGGGCCGGGGAGGCAGCGGCCGGCGGCGCAGACCTCGGCGCCGTTGCAGAGGAGGCCGTCGTTGCACTCGCGGTCGGAGGTACAGCCCGTCTGGATGTCGGGCACGTCGATGACGTCGGGCACGTCGGGTGTGTCAGGCCGGTCGAGTGGCACATCGACCACGACGTGGGCGTCAGGGACGTCTTCGGGGAAGTCGAGCTCCGAGCGACCGCAGGCCGCGAGGGCGTAGCTGGCGAGGAGGGCACCGGCGAGCGAGAGTGCTTGGCGCTTCATGTTGGACCTGTGGGCGGACGGTAGGTGTGCCAGCGAAGAATCGCCGCAGGATGCGCCAGGCGCTCCCCCGGGTGAACCTTCTGGCAGACGTCGGTCAGTGCACGGGTCGAGCCGTCAGGCGGGGTCGGCGGGCTTCTTCGGGGCGGGCTTCTTCGCGCGGGGCTTCTTCGCCTTCGGGCGCTTGAAGGCCGCGTAGGCGCGCTCGCGGCCCGGCACGTCGCCGGTGAGGTAGCGCCCGGCGCGCCCGATGCGACCGGCGGTGGCGACGAGCAGGGTGAGCACGCGGCGGAAGAGCTCGCGCTGCGCCGCCGCGTCGGGGGAGGGGCGCAGTCGGGTGACGGCCGCGCGCAGCGGGCCGAGGGCGTCACGCAGGCGCTTCACGGCGGCGCCTTCGCCCTTGGGGAGGGCGGCGAGCCAGGCGCGGTGCGCGTCGCTGTCGGCGAGGGCGAGGAGCTTCTCGGTATCGTCGAGCGCGTCGACGGGGTCGCTGGGATCACCCTGGCGCAGCCCGCGGAGGAAGGCGCGCCCGGCGCGGTCGTCGGCGAAGCGGAGCTGGAGGGCGCGGTCGAGGCGGCGCTGGTCGGCGCGCACGGCCCAGAGGAGGGTGCGCTCGGCGTCGGTCTCGGTGATGACGGTGTTGATGCGCAGGACGCCGGCGGTCTGCACCGACTGGCGGGCGAGGGCGACGCCGGCGGCGAAGCGGGCGAGCTCGTCGGCGGTGAGGGGGCCCTCGCCGAGCGGCACGGTGGCGAGCGCGGCGGCGTCGGCGGCGGCGAGCTTCGCGAGGGCGTCGGCCCAGGCGAGCCACGGCGCCACGTACTGTGGCGGGCGGTGGACCTCCTTCGTGGGGAGCGCGTTCGCGGCGGCGATGATCGCCTCGCGCGCGTCGGGGGTGGTCGTCTTCGTCGGGCCCTGCTTTGCGGTGCGCTTCGATGTCGCCATGCACCGACGGTAGAACAGTGTGTGCCGTCGTGGAAACGGTCTGCATCGGGGCGCGTCGGCGTGTACCGGGGCTCTGGCGGCGTGTACCGGGGCTCCAACGGCGTGTACCGGGGCCAAACGGCGTGTACCGAGGCCAAACGGCGTGTACCGAGGCTCCAACGGCGTGTACCGAGGCTCCAACGGCGTGTACCGGGGTCGAAACGGCGTGTACCGGGGTCAGGGCGGCGTGTACCGGGGGTGTGCACGGGCGGAGCGGCGGTGGGCATCGTAGTGCGGGGTCTGCGGCCCGGCGTGCGGGTGGGTGGCGGGCCGCCGCCGACGCACAATGTATCTGTATTTCAGGCGTTTTCGTGATGGACGACGCGCTGCGAGGTCCGCATGGTGGGTCCATGAACCTGCTCGTCCGGCTCTGCCTCGTGGCTTCCGTGTTCGGCTCGGCGCTGGCCCTCTCGGGTTGTCTGATCAGCGGCGAGCCCGGCTACTACAGCTCCGGCAGCGGCGGGTACGCCCGCGGGGGCCCGCCCGTCCGCGGTGGCGGTGGCGGTGGCGGGCGCGGGCACGGGCACGACGAGGACGACGGCCACGGCCGCGGGAACGGCAACGGGCACGGCAACGGCAACGGGCACGGCAACGGCCGCGGACACGACCGCTGAGATCGTCCCCGGTCGGCGCTAGAGGTGGCGCGTCTCCACCGGCGTCGAGAACCAGTTGTCGTGCAGCCCGTCCATGTAGCGCACGGGGGCCTCGATGAGCTCGCGCGGCGCGGCGTCGTCGAGGGTCGACACCACCACGCTCACGTAGTCGCCGCCGATCTCCTTCACGTAGCCGCGCGTGAGCACGCGCACGCCGCAGTGCTGGCAGAACTGGTGGTGATTCAGGCTGCCGTCGCGAAACTGGTAGTGCCGTAGCTCGTCGGCCCCGGTGAGCAGCGTGAAGGCCGCGGGCTCGACCCCGATCGACCAGTTGCGCACCTTCGCGCAGAACGTGCAGTTGCAGCGGCCGGTGCCCGTCGTCAGGTCGAGTTCGACCTCGAAGGTCACCGCCTTGCAGTGGCAGCTCCCGTGGTAGCGCTTCGTCCCCATCGTGTTCCCGTCCCTTCCGCGTTGGTGGATCGGGCCGGACGGCGCCGCGCGCAAGGGCGCAATCCGAGAGACGCGGACCCTCACCCTCCCATCCTCCCTCTCCCGTACCGGGAGAGGGAGGGGCAAGAGGCGCTGTCTTCTCTCTTCACTCCCTCTCCCGGTACGGGCTCGTGGTTGACCTCATCCCCGCGGTGGAGAAGGAGGTGCCAGCCGGTGCCTTCGCTGGGGTTCCGCGCGATGGC
>JAQBQI010000299.1 GCA_028287085.1 Myxococcaceae bacterium | reverse complement strand
CGGCGGGCGCTTCTTCGTCACCCTCCAGGACCTCGGCCGCCTCGTCGTCGTCGACGCCGCCACCGGCGCGACGCTGGGCTCGGTCGACGTCGGCTTCGACGCGCGCGCGGTGACCGTCAACGCCGCCGGCACCGCCCTCGTCGCCCGCTGGCGCGGCGACGGCGACGGGGCCCGCGTGGTGCAGGTCGACGCCTCCGACCCCGCCGCCCCGCGCCGCGTCGCCGTCGCCCTCCTCCCGCGCCAGGAGGAGCTCGACAGCGACACCGACAACAGCGGCGTCCCGAGCTTCCTCGGGGCGCTCGCCTTCGCCCCGTCGGGCCGCCGCGCGATCGTGCCCGCGCTCAAGGCCAACGTCGTCACGGGGATGTTCCGCACGGGCGAGCCGCTGACCGCGCAGACCACCGCGCGCGCCGTGCTCTCCGACCTCTGGCTCGGCGACGGCGCCGCCGCCCCCGCCGAGGCCACGCGCTACTCCTTCGACGACCACGACTACGCCTCCGCCGTCGCCTTCGCGCCGCAGGGCGACCGCGTCTACGCCGCGCTCCAGGGCAGCGAGATCGTCGTCGCGCTCGACCCCGACGGCTTCAACATCACGGGCTCCGTCGCGCAGGTCGGCGGCGCCCCGCAGGGCCTCGCGCTGAGCCCCGACGGCCGCCTGCTCTTCGTCCACGGCTTCACCTCCCGCTCGGTGCGGGTCTACGACGTGCGCGACCTCTCTCGCGCGCCGGCCGCGCTCGCCGACGTCGCCACCGTGGCGGCCGAGTCGCTCGCGCCCGAGGTCGCGCTGGGGCAGCGCATCTTCTACGCGAGCCGCGACCCGCGCATGAGCCGCACCTCCTACCTGTCGTGCGCGAGCTGCCACCTCGACGGCGAGGGCGACAACCTCGTCTGGGACTTCACCCAGCGCGGCGAGGGCCTGCGCAACACCATCCCCCTGCGCGGCCGCGGCGGACCGCTCCACGGCCCGATGCACTGGAGCGCCAACTTCGACGAGGTGCAGGACTTCGAGCACGACATCCGCGGCCCGCAGGGCGGCGCCGGCTTCCTCGCCGACGACGTCTTCCACGCCGGCGGCCGCGACCTCCCGCTCGGCGCCCCGAAGGCCGGCCTCTCGCCCGAGCTCGACGCCCTCGCGGCCTACGTCGCCGGCCTCCGCTCCTTCGGCACCGCGCCCTCGCGCCGCCCCGCCGACGCGGCGTGGGCGGCGTCGTGGTCGCGCGGGCGGGACCTCTTCCGCGGCGCGACCGCGGGCTGCGCCACCTGCCACGCGGGCCCGCGGATGACCGACAGCAGCTTCGGCGCCGACGGGCGCACGCCGCTGCTCCACGACGTCGGCACGCTCTCGCCCGCCAGCGGCCAGCGCCTGGGCGCGGCGCTCGCGGGCATCGACACCCCGACCCTCCTCGACCTCTGGCGCACCGCCCCGTACCTCCACGACGGCTCGGCGCCCACGCTCCGCGACGTGCTCGTCGCACGCAATCGGGGAGATCGCCACGGGCGCACCTCCACCCTCAGCGCCGCGCAGCTCGCCGACCTCGAGACCTTCCTCCTGGCGGCGGAGTGAAGCGTCGTCCGTCGCGAATCGTGCCTTTCGCCGTCGGGTCATCGGCGCTAAGAAAACCGCGAGCCGTGCGCCGTCGAACGAACTCCGTTGCCGCGCCCGACCGCCACCCACGATGACTGACTCCCGGCTCGACGACCCCGACCGGCTCGCGGCCCTGTACGCCACGGAGCTCCTCGACCGCGACCCTGGTCCCGCTTTCGGACGGGTCGCGCGCCTGGCCTGCCGCCTGCTCGGCGCGCCGATGGCGGTGGTCTCGCTCATCGACGACCGCCGCCAAGTCATCGTCGGCCAGGTGGGCGTCGGCTCGGACGACGCGCCGGTCGGCGAGGTGCCCATCGCGCGCTCGGTGTGCTCGCACGTCGTCCGAGGCGGCGGCGCGCTGCTCGTCGAAGACCTGCGGCTGCACCCCGAGCTGCGCGAGGTGACCGCCCTCGCGGGCGCCGGCGCCGTGGCCTACGCGGGCGTCCCCGTCGCCACGGTCGACGGCCACTTCATCGGCGTCGTCTGCGTCGTCGACTACGAGCCCCGCACCTGGAGCGAGCGCGACCTCGAGTCGCTCAACGACCTCGCCGCGCTGGCCTCCACCGAGATCGGGCTGCGCGTCGCGCGGCGCACCCAGCGCGAGCTCGCCGACACCGCGCGCACCGCCGCGGTGCTCGAGCGCTACCGGCTCCTCTCGCAGGAGGGCCGCGACATCATCCTGTTCCTGCGGGCGACCGACGGGCGCGTGGTCGAGGCCAACGAGGCCGCCGTCGCCGCGTACGGGTACAGCCGCGACGAGCTGCTCCGGCTGACCCTGGCCGACCTGCGCGCGCCCGAGACCCTGCACAACGTCTCGGAGTACCTCGCGCGCGCCGCCAGCGGCGAGATGCTCTCGGAGACCGTGCACCGCCGGCGCGACGGCTCGACCTTCCCGGTCGAGGGCAGCGCCCGCGGCGCCGACGTCGGCGGCGAGCGCCTCGTGCTCTCGCTCATCCGTGACATCAGCGCGCGCAAGGCCGCCGAGGCCGAGCGGGCTGAGCTCCTGGCGCGCGCCGAGCAGGCCCGCGTCGAGGCCGAGCGGGCCAACCGGCTGAAGGACGAGTTCCTGTCGACGCTGAGCCACGAGCTGCGCACGCCCCTCAACGCCATCCTCGGGTGGACGCGCATGCTCCAGTCGAAGCAGCTCCCCGAGGCCCGGCGCGACCACGCGCTCGCGACCATCGAGCGCAACGCGCAGCTCCAGGCGCGCCTCGTCGACGACATCCTCGACGTGAGCCGCATCGTGTCGGGCAAGCTGCCGCTCCAGGTCGAGGCCGTCGACCCCTCGGTGGTGGTCTGGGCCGCGGTCGACTCGGTGCGCCCCGCGGCCGACGCGCGCGGCCTGCGCGTCGAGGTCGCCTGCGAGCGCGGCCTCGGCGCCATCTCCGCCGACCCCGCCCGCGTGCAGCAGGTCGTCTGGAACCTCCTGTCCAACGCCGTGAAGTTCACGCCCCGCGGGGGGAGGGTCGGGGTGCGCGTGCGCCGCGTCGACGAGCAGCTCGAGGTCGAGGTCGCCGACACGGGGCAGGGCATCGCGCCGGAGTTCCTGCCCCACGTGTTCGAGCGCTTCCGCCAGGCCGACGCGGGCAGCGCGCGCCAGCACGGCGGCCTCGGGCTCGGGCTCGCCATCGTGCGCCACCTCGTCGAGCTGCACGGCGGGACGGTCTCGGTGTCGAGCGACGGCGTCGGCCGCGGGGCGACCTTCGTCGCGCGCCTGCCCCTCATCGCGATGGCCTCCGAGCAGGGCTCCCGCTGGTCCGACCCCGGCGCCGCGTCGCCGTCGGGCGACGAGTCCGCCGCCGACGCCGACCCGTCGCTCGAGGGCGTGCACGTGCTGGTCGTCGACGACGAGGTCGACGCGCGCGAGCTGCTCCGCTCGCTGCTCCACTCCTGCGGGGCGAGCGTCTCGACCGCGGGCGACGCCGCCGAGGCCGCGCGCCTGCTGCGCGCCGAGCGCCCCGACGTGATGGTCTCCGACATCGGGATGCCCGGCGAAGACGGCCTCGCGCTCATCGCGCGCGTGCGCCGCTGGGCGCCCTCCGAGGGCGGCGGCGTGCCGGCCATCGCGCTCACCGCCTTCGCCCGCCCCGAAGACCGCGCGCGGGCCATCTCCGCGGGCTTCACCGCGTTCCTCACCAAGCCCGTCGACCTCTCGCTCCTGCTGAAGACGGTCGTCCGCATGCTGCGCGGCTCGCTGGTGTCGTAGCGCGCCGCGCGCTGAGCGGCCCGACGGTCACAACCTGTGGCGCTTTGCCTCGACCCCGGCGGACCCCTCGTCGCGCCCCGGGCGCGGCACACCTCGGCCCGGAGGCTGCACTCTCCCGCTCGCGGCGCACCCGCGTCCGCGCCAACACCCCGAACGGAGGAACACGACCATGGCCAAGACGATCGTTGGACTCTTCGACACCGCGTTCGAGGCGAACGCGCTGGTGCGCGAGGTGGTGCGGCTCGGGATCCCGCGCGACCACGTCAGCCTGATGGTGAGCCGCGTGGACGAGTCGCTCTCGCCCGACACGGCCCCGGAGGTGACCACCGGCAGCGACGACGCGATGGTCGGCGCGGGCATCGGCGCCGTCGCGGGCGGCGGCGTCGGGCTGCTGCTGGGCCTCGTGGCCTTCCCCATCCCGGGCCTCGGCCCGGTCATCGCGGCGGGCCCCATCGCCGCGGCCCTCACCGGCGCGGGCATCGGGGCGGTCACCGGCGGCGTCATCGGCGCGCTCACCCACGTCGGCGTGCCGGAAGAGCACGCGCAGCACTACGCCGAGGGCGTGCGCCGCGGGGGCACCCTCGTGACGGTCGGCACCACCGACGCGTCCGAGTCCCTCGTCACCGAGGCGATGAACCGCCACCACGCGGTCGACGTCAGCAGCCGCGCGGCGAAGTGGCGCGAGGGCGGCTGGACGGGCTTCGACCCCGGGGCGGGGGCCTACACGCCGGAGGAGATCCGCCGCGAGCGCGCGCGCTACAGCGACCGCTCGCTCGACGTCGACGCGGCCCGCATCAGCCTCGCGCCGCCCGACGAGATCACCGCCGTCGGCACCCGCCCCGTCGAGCGCGGCTCGCGTCCGTCGTCCGAGCCGAAGATCCCCTGATCGAGCCGCGGCTCAGCGCCGGGTGGCGGCCAGCCGGTTCAGGTACTCGCCCATCGCCCCGATGGGCACGATCTGGTCGACCGCCGCCGCGCCGATCGCCGCCAGCGGCATCACGCGGCTCTCGGCCGTCGCCGGGTCCTGCACCAGCAGCGTGCCGCCCGCGGCCTTCACCCGCTGCGCCCCGAAGGCGCCGTCGGAGCTCGCGCCGGTGAGCACGACCGCCACCAGCGACGACCCGAAGGCCGCCGCCGCGGAGTCGAAGAGCACGTCGATCGACGGCCGCGCGAGCGAGACCCGCGCCTCGGTCGACAGCGCGAAGACGCCGCCGTCGATGAGCAGGTGGTAGTCGGGCGGCGCCACGTAGACGTGCCCGTTGACGATCGGGTCCTTGTCCTCGGCCTCGTGCACGGGCAGGGCGCAGCGGCGCTGGAGCATCACGGGCAGGGTGTCGGCGACGTCCTCGGCGCTGCGGTGCTGCACGATCGCGAGCGGCCAGGGGAAGCCCGCCGAGAGCGTCGACAGCAACGTCGCGATCGCGTCGAAGCCCCCGAGCGAGGCCCCCACCACCACCAGCACGCGCTCCATGTCGACCGCTCCCTTCGTCCCCCCGTCAGGCCGACCGTCGGAAGATCTTCTCGACCGCGTCGAGCTCCGCGTAGTCGTGCTCGTGCGCCGTGCCGCGCAGCGACTCCTTGCGGCCGAGCGCGAGCACCCCGAAGCGCCGCAGGCTCGCGTGGAAGAGCCGGTGCACGTTGCCCTGCAGCTCGCGGTCGAAATAGATCATCACGTTGCGGCAGAGGATCACGTTGAACTCGTTGAACGACCCGTCGGTCACGAGGTTGTGGTGGGCGAAGACCACGTTGCGCCGCAGCGACTGGCGGAACAGCGCGAAGTCGTAGCGGGCCAGGTAGTAGTCCGAGAGCTGCGCCTTGCAGCCCGCGAGGGCGTAGTTCTTCGCGTACTCGGGCATGACGTTCATGGCGAAGATGCCCTTGCGGGCCTGCGCGAGCACGGCCTCGTTCATGTCGGTGGCGTAGAGCCGCGAGCGCTCGTAGAGGCCCTCCTCCTCCAGCAGGATGGCCATCGAGTAGACCTCCTCGCCGGTCGAACAGCCGGCGTGCCAGATGCGGATGAAGGGGTACGAGCGCAGCAGCGGCACCACCTTGTCGCGAAACGCCCGGTAGAAGCTCGGGTCGCGGAACATCGACGTCACGTTCACCGACAGCTGGAGCAGCAGCCGCTCCATCGCGTCGGTGTCGTGCAGCACCCGGTCGAGCAGCTGGGTGACGGTGACGAGCTTCTCGGCGTGCACGCTGTTCCACACGCGGCGGCGCAGCGAGGCGAAGGCGTAGTGGCGGAAATCGACCCCGTAGTGCCGGAAGATCCCCTCCGTCAGGAGCTCGATTTCCAGCGCTTCGCGTGCGTCGCTCACACTACTTTCCGTAGAGCCAGATGCGCAGCAACGACAGGAGGGCGTCGGGCTCGACCGGCTTGGTGATGTAGTCCGACGCGCCCGCGGCGATGCACTTCTCGCGGTCGCCCTTCATCGCCTTGGCCGTGAGCGCGATGATCGGCAGCGCGCCGAAGCGCGGCTCCTTGCGGATCTCCCGCATCGTCTCGTAGCCGTCCATCTCGGGCATCATCACGTCCATCAGCACGACGTCGACGCCCGCCGAGGCCTTGAGGGTGTCGATGCCCTTGCGGCCGTTCTCGGCGAAGGTCACCACCATCCCCTGGCGCTCGAGCACGCTGGTGATCGCGAAGATGTTCCGCACGTCGTCGTCGACCACGAGCACGCGCTTGCCGACGAAGACCGGGTCCGACTGGTGCACCTGCTGGAGCATCCGGCGCTTGCTCTCCGGCAGGTTCGCCTCGATGCGGTGCAGGAAGAGCGCGGTCTCGTCGAGCAGGTGCTCCGGCGAGTTCACGCTCTTGACGATGATCGCGTCGGTCGCCCGCTTGAGGGCCGTCTCCTCCTCCGGCGTGAGGTCGCGCCCCGTGTACACGATGATCGGGATCTCCCGCATCGCGGGGTCGCCCTTCACCTTGTCGATGAACTCGAAGCCCGTCATGTCGGGCAGCCCGAGGTCGAGCACCATGCAGTCGAAGTGCTCGTGCCCGAGCGCCTCGAGGGCCTCGGCCCCGGTGCCCACCGCGGTGCTGTGCACGTCGCCGTTGCCGATGAGCGACACGATCGCCGCGCGCTGCGTCGGGTCGTCCTCGACGATGAGGAGGTTCTTCACCCGCCGCTCGACGAAGCCGCGCACGCTGGCGAAGGCGTGCGACAGGGTCTCGTGGTCGATGGGCTTCTGGAGGTAGGCCATCGCGCCGAGGCGCAGGCCCCGCTGCTTGCCCTCCTCCACCGCGGAGATCACGTGCACGGGGATGTGCCGGGTGCGCGGGTCGTGC
The DNA here is from genome assembly GCA_028287085.1 of Myxococcaceae bacterium. GTDB lineage: Bacteria > Myxococcota_A > Polyangia > Polyangiales > SCUS01. The sequence continues at coordinate 8,620 of JAQBQI010000299.1, read as the reverse complement.
TTGAGCCGGTCGAGGATGGCCCAGCCGTCGACCACGGGCAGCCGCAGGTCGAGGGTGATGGCGTCGGGCCGCAGCTCGCGGGCGAGGGTGAGCCCGGTGTCGCCGCGCAGGGCCACCACGCCGCGGAAGCCGTTCTCGCGCGCCAGGTCGAGCAGGATCTTCGCGAAGGGAGGGTCGTCGTCGATGATCAGCAGCACGCGGTCGCCCGGCTGGATCAGGTCGCGGTCGTCGGGGATGGTGGCGGCCGCGCCGGCCAGGGAGGGGTCGCCCGGCTCGACGAGGGCCCCCTCGGCGTAGCGATCCTCGGCCCCGCCGGACGCGGGCAGGGGGGGCAGGGCGGCCGGGGTGGCGCGGAAGCCCGCCGCGCCCGCGCCGAGCGTCGGCGCGTTGGGGGTGCGCGGGAGGAAGAACGTGAAGGTGCTGCCCTCGCCGGGCGCGCTCACGACGCGAATCTCGCCGCCGAGCAGGCGCGCGATCTCGCGGCTGATGGAGAGCCCGAGGCCCGTGCCGCCGTACTTGCGGCTGGTGGTGCCGTCGGCCTGCTGGAAGGCCTCGAAGATGATCTTCTGCTTGGCCGGCGCGATGCCGATGCCGGTGTCGACGACCGCGAAGGCGACGACCATCTCGGCGCGGCTGAGCGACTCGACCTCCGGGCTCCAGCCCGACTTCACCACGTCGACGCGCAGCATGACCGAGCCCTTCTCGGTGAACTTGAACGCGTTGGCGAGCAGGTTCTTGAGCACCTGCTGGAGCCGCCGCGGGTCGGTGTAGACCGTCGACGGCAGGCGCGGCGCGAGGTCGACCGCGAACTCCAGCCCCTTGTCGCGCGCCCCCTGGCGGAACGTGCGCTCGACGAACTCCTGCACCCCGCGCAGGCCCACCTCGTCGACGTCGACGGCCATGGTGCCCGACTCGATCTTGGAGAGGTCGAGGATGTCGTTGATGAGCGAGAGGAGGTCGGCGCCCGCGGTGTAGATCGTCTGCGCGAACTCCACCTGCCGCGCGTCGAGGTTGCCCTCCCGGTTGTCGGCCAGCAGCCGCGCCAGGATGAGCAGGCTGTTGAGCGGCGTGCGCAGCTCGTGGGACATGTTGGCGAGAAACTCGCTCTTGTACTTCGACGAGAGCGAGAGCTGCTGCGCGCGGTCCTCGAGGGCGATCTTGGCCTGCTCGATCTCGCGGTTCTTGCGCTCGACCTCGGCGTTCTGGATCTGCAGCAGCTGCGAGCGCTCCTCGAGCTCCTCGTTGGTCTGCTGGAGTTCTTCCTGCTGCTGCTTCAGGCGCTCCTCGGAGGCCTGCAGCGAGTGCGCCTGCAGCTCGAGGCGGCGGTTGGTCTCGGTGAGCTCCTGCTGCTGCGAGCGCAGCTCGTCGGCGAGCGAGGTCGACTGCTTGAGCAGCTCCTCGGTGCGCATGCCGGCGGCGATGGTGTTGAGCACGATGCCGATGCTCTCGGTGAGCTGGTCGAGGAAGGCCAGGTGGATCTCGCTGAAGCGGTAGAACGACGCGAGCTCGATGACGGCCTTGACGACCCCCTCGAAGACCACCGGCAGCACGACGATGTTGCGCGGCGTCGACTCGCCCAGCCCCGAGCTGATCTTGACGTAGTTCTCGGGCACCTCGGTCAGCAGGATGCGCTCGCGCTCGAGCACGCACTGCCCGACCAGCCCCTCGCCCACCTTGAACTGGTTGCTGAGGTGCTTGCGCTCCCGGTAGGCGTAGCTCGCGATCATCTTGAGCACGCCCTCGTCGTGGCCGACCGAGCCGGTCGAGTCCATGAGGTAGAAGACGCCCTGCTGCGCGGCCACGAGGGGCGCGAGCTCCTTCAGGATGAGCCGCGACACGGCCTCGAGGTTGCGCTGCCCCTGGAGCACCCGGGTGAAGCGCGCGAGGTTGGTCTTCAGCCAGTCCTGCTCGGTGTTCTTCTGGGTCGTCTCGCGGAGGTTCGCGATCATCTGGTTGACGTTGTCCTTCAACGCCGCCAGCTCGCCCTGCGCCTCGACCGCGATGCTGCGGGTGAGGTCGCCCTTCGTCACGGCGGTGGCCACGTCGGCGATCGCGCGCACCTGCGTGGTGAGGTTGGCCGCCAGCTGGTTCACGTTGTCGGTGAGGTCCCTCCAGATGCCCGCGGCGCCCGGAACCCTCGCCTGCCCGCCCAGCTTCCCCTCGATGCCCACCTCGCGGGCGACGCCCGTCACCTGGTCGGCGAAGGTCGCCAGCGTGTCGATCATCTCGTTGATGGTGTCGGCCAGCGCGGCGATCTCCCCTTTGGCCTCCAGGGCCAGCTTGCGCTTGAGGTCGCCGTTGGCGACCGCCGTCACGACGCGCGCGATGCCGCGCACCTGGGCCGTGAGGTTGCCCGCCATCGAGTTCACGTTGTCGGTGAGGTCCTTCCAGGTGCCGGCGACGCCCTTGACGTCGGCCTGGCCGCCCAGCTTCCCCTCGGTGCCCACCTCGCGCGCCACGCGGGTCACCTCACCCGCAAAGGCGTTGAGCTGATCGACCATCACATTGATGGTGTTCTTCAGCTCCAGCATCTCGCCCTTCACGTCGACGGTGATCTTCTTCGACAGATCCCCCGTCGCCACGGCCTTGGTCACCTCGGCGACGTTCCGCACCTGGCCGGTGAGGTTGTTCGCCATGAGGTTCACGTTGTCCGTGAGGTCCTTCCACGTTCCGGCGACGCCCTTCACGAAGGCCTGTCCGCCGAGGCGCCCCTCGGTGCCCACCTCGCGGGCGACGCGGGTCACCTCGCCGGCAAAGGCGTTGAGCTGATCCACCATGATGTTGATGGTGTTCTTCAGCTGGAGAATCTCGCCCCGCGCGTCGGCGGTGATCTTCTTCGACAGGTCACCATTGGCCACGGCCGTGGTCACTTCGGCGATGTTGCGCACCTGCCCGGTGAGGTTGCCGGCCATGGAGTTCACCGACTCGGTGAGGTCCTTCCAGGTGCCGCCGACGCCCTTCACTTCGGCCTGCCCGCCGAGCTTCCCTTCGGTGCCCACTTCGCGGGCCACGCGGGTCACCTCGCTCGCGAAGCCGTTGAGCTGATCCACCATGATGTTGATGGTGTTCTTCAGCTCGAGAATCTCCCCTTGGGCCTGCGCGGTGATCTTCTTCGACAGGTCGCCGTTGGCCACGGCCGTGGTCACTTCGGCGATGTTGCGCACCTGCCCGGTGAGGTTGCCGGCCATGGAGTTCACCGACTCCGTCAGGTCACGCCAGGTGCCCGACACGCCCTGCACCTCGGCCTGACCGCCGAGCTTCCCTTCCGTCCCGACTTCGCGCGCGACGCGGGTCACCTCGCTCGCGAAGGAGCCGAGCTGATCCACCATCGTGTTGATGACGTCCTTGATCTGGAGGATCTCGCCCTGCACCTGCACGGTGATCTTCTGGGTCAGGTCGCCGCTCGCGATGGCCGCCGACACCTTCGACACGTCGCGCAGCTGCACCGTCAGGTTGCCCGCCAGCGTGTTCACGTTGTCGGTGAGGTCCTTCCACGTGCCGCCGACGCCGCGCACCTCGGCCTGACCGCCCAGCTTCCCTTCGGTGCCCACCTCGCGGGCGACGCGGGTCACCTCACTGGCAAAGCCGTTGAGCTGATCGACCATGATGTTGATCGTGTTCTTCAGCTCGAGAATCTCGCCCTGCGCGTCGGCGGTGATCTTCTTCGACAGGTCGCCATTGGCCACCGCGGTGGTCACTTCGGCGATGTTGCGCACCTGGCCGGTGAGGTTGCCGGCCATGAAGTTCACCGAGTCGGTGAGATCCTTCCAGGTGCCGCCGACGCCCTTCACCTCGGCCTGTCCGCCGAGCTTCCCTTCCGTGCCCACTTCGCGGGCGACGCGGGTCACCTCACTGGCGAAGCCGTTGAGCTGATCGACCATGATGTTGATCGTGCTCTTGAGCTCGAGAATCTCGCCCTGCGCCTCGGCGGTGATCTTCTTCGACAGGTCGCCATTCGCGACGGCCGTGGTCACTTCGGCGATGTTGCGCACCTGGCCGGTGAGGTTGCCGGCCATGAAGTTCACGTTGTCGGTGAGATCCTTCCAGGTGCCCGAGACGCCCTTCACCTGGGCCTGTCCGCCGAGCTTCCCTTCGGTGCCCACCTCGCGCGCGACGCGGGTCACCTCGCTGGCGAAGGAGCTCAGCTGATCGACCATCACGTTGACGGTGTTCTTCAGCTCCAGCATCTCGCCGCGAACATCCACCGTGATCTTCTTCGACAGGTCGCCCGTCGCCACCGCCGTCGTCACCTCGGCGATGTTGCGCACCTGACCGGTCAGGTTGCTGGCCATGGAGTTCACCGAGTCGGTGAGGTCCTTCCAGGTGCCGGCGACGCCCTTCACGTTCGCCTGACCGCCGAGCTTCCCTTCGGTGCCCACCTCGCGCGCGACGCGGGTCACCTCGCTGGCGAACAGCGACAGCTGATCGACCATCGTGTCGATGGTGTTCTTCAGCTCGAGAAACTCCCCCTTGGCGTCGACGGTGATCGTCTTCGACAGGTCGCCCTTGGCCACCGCCTTCGTCACCTCGGCGATGTTGCGCACCTGACCCGTCAGGTTCGACGCCATGAGGTTCACGTTGTCGGTGAGGTCCTTCCAGGTGCCCGAGACGCCCTTCACCTGGGCCTGTCCCCCGAGCTTCCCTTCGGTGCCCACCTCGCGCGCGACGCGGGTCACCTCGCTCGCGAAGGAGCTCAGCTGATCCACCATCGTGTTGACCAGCTTGGCGGTGCGCCGGAACTCGCCCTGCAACGGCCGGCCGTCGAGCTCGACCGCCATCGTCTGCGAGAGGTCGCCCTTGGCCACGGCGCCGATCACGCGGGTCACCTCGGCGGTGGGCTGCACGAGGTCGACGATGAGCGAGTTCACCGACTCGATCGAGGTCGCCCAGCCGCCGCTCACCGGGCCGAGCGACGCGCGCTGCGCCAGCTTGCCCTCCTTGCCGACGGTGCTGTGGATGCGCGCGAGCTCCTGGGCCAGCCGCTCGTTGCGGTCGACCACCTCGTTGAGCACGTCGGCGATGCGCCCCGCGACGCCCGTGTACTCCGGCGACATGCGCGCGGAGAAATCGCCCTTGCGAAACGAGACGAGCACGCTCAGCAGCTCGCGGTGGTCGATGACATCCTTCGAGCGGGGCGGATCAGCGGTCGGCATCGGAGTCCCTTCCAGGGGTGGTGCGAATGTCGTCGAGGAGGCGGAGGAGCGCGTCGGAGTCGACCGGCTTCACGAGGTGGTCGTGGAAGCCGGCGTCGAAGGCGCGCTGGCGGTCTTGCGGCCGCCCGTAGCCGGTGAGCGCGATGAAGGTCGTGGTGAGCTGCGCGCCGCGCTCGCGCAGCGCCGCGAGCACCTGGTAGCCGTCGAGGCCGGGCAGCCCGATGTCGACGAGGGCCACGTCGGGCCGGCGCGCGATCAGCGCCTCGACCGCCGAGGGGCCGTCCTCCGCGACGCTCACCTCGTGCCCGGAGAGCTGGAGGAAATCGCGCATCGTCTCGCGCACGTCGGCGTTGTCTTCGACCACCATGACGTGCAGCGCGCGGCCCCCGGTCGAGGGCTCGAGCGGCGGCGGCGGCGGCGGCGGGATCGAGCGCGACTCGATGAGGGGCAGCCGCACCACGAACTCGCTCCCGTGGCCGAGGCCCTCGCTGTGCGCCGACACGCTGCCGCCGTGCATCTCGACCAGGCTCTTGACCAGGGTGAGCCCGATGCCGAGGCCGCCCTGCGAGCGGTCGGCCGTGCGGTCGCTCTGCACGAAGAGCCCGAACACCGAGTCGAGCATCTCGGGCCGGATGCCGATGCCCCGGTCGCGCACCGTGATGACCACCTCGTCGCCGTCGCGCGCCCCGATGAGGTCGATGCGGCCGCCGGGCGGCGAGTACTTCGCGGCGTTGTTGAGGAGGTTCGCGATCACCTGCGTCAGCCGCGTGCGGTCGGCGATGAGCTGGATCTCGTCGGGCGGCATCGACAGCACGAACTCGTGCCGGTGCTTCTGCATCAAGGGCGCGCTCGTCTGCACCGCGTGCTCGATGACCGTCGCCAGCGTGACCCGCTCCTTGCGCAGCTCGACCTTGCCCGTGTTGATGCGCGAGAGGTCGAGCAGGTCGTCGACCAGCCGCACCATGTGGCCGACCTGCCGGTCGATGGCGTCGAGCGCGCGCTGCACCACCGGCCCGGTGGCCTGCGGCAGCCGCAGCAGGTGCACCGCGTTGACGATCGGCGCCATCGGGTTGCGCAGCTCGTGGGCGAGCATCGCCAGGAACTCGTCCTTCCGCCGGTCGGCGTCGGCGAGGTCGAAATTGCGCAGCGAGAGCTCCTCGATGAGCCGCGCGCGCTCGAGCGACACCGCCACCTGGTCGGTGACCACCTGCATCACCGCGATGTCGTCGGGGGCGAAGGCGCTGCGGCCGCGCGTGCCGAACGACAGCGTCCCCAGCAGCCGGTCTTGCGCGATGAGCGGGAAGCACGCGTGCGAGGTGATGCCGAGCTTGCGCACCGTCGCGAGCGCCGTGTCGTCGGAACTCTGTACGTCCTCCGCGATGAGCGGGCGGCGGGTGAGGGCGACCGTGCCGACGAGCGACTCGCCGAGCTGCACCGTGCCGAGCGTCGCGGCCGTCTCGGCGTCGACGCCGCTGAAGGCCTCGAGCCGCAGCGTGCGGCCGTCGTGGGCCAGCAGGTAGTTGAAATAGACCTCCAGGTGCAGGTGCGCCGAGAGGTCGCGGTAGAGCGAGTGCAGCAGCTCCTTCGGGCGCTCGCCCACCAGCAGCCGGTTGGCCATCTCCGAGAGGAAGCGCAGCCGGTCGTTGCTCGCCTGCAGCGCCACCTCGGCCCGCTCGCGCTCGGCCACCGTACGGGCCAGCGTCTCGGCGAGGCGCCGCTCCTTGATCATCTCCTCGCGCAGCCGGTCGGCCTCCCAGCGCTGCGCGGCCTCCTGCAGGCGCCGCTCGCTCTCGCGCAGCTCGACCTCGCGCAGCAGCCGCGCCTGGCGCTTCACCTCCTCGGTCTTGCGCGACAGGTCGACGAAGGCCTGCACCTTCGCCCGCAGGATGGTCGGCACGATCGGCTTGAAGAGGAAGTCGACCGCGCCCAGCTCGTAGCCCTGCGAGATCTGCGCGTCGCTCTTGTTGTAGGCCGTGAGGAAGATGATCGGCATGTGCCGCGAGCGCTCGCGCGCCCGGATGAGCGCCGCGGTCTGGAAGCCGTCCAGCTCGGGCATCTGGATGTCGAGCAGGGCGAGGGCGAAGTCCTGCTCGAGGAGCCGGCGCAGGGCCTCGACCCCCGAGGTGGCCCGCACGAGGTTCTGCCCCAGGTCACCCAGCGCCGCTTCGAGGGCGAGGAGATTGTTGGGGTTGTCGTCGACGAGGAGAATGTCGACTTTGACGTCGCCGTCCGGCACCGGCGTCAAAGTCGCCTCCATCGCTGCATGCTTTGCGCCCTCACGGCGTCCCGTCAATCGCGAATGTACGGGGGACCTACACTACGAGCGCTCGATGCCGTAGCCCTCGGCCTCCCAGGCCAGGAAACCGCCCTTCAGGATGGCCGCCGGCAGCCCCACCTGCTGGAGCGCCTCGAAGGCCTTGCGCACCTCTTCGCCCCCCGAGCGGTCGTACAGGATCACCGGCTTGCGCTCCATCGCCAGGCCCTGCGCGGCGAGCGTGATGCTCTCGCCCGGCACGTTGCGCGACCCCGGGATGTGCGCCCGCTGGAAGGGCCCGCTCTCGCGCACGTCGACGATCAGAACCTTTCCCGCCTTGATGAGGGCCGGAAGCTCCTTGGCGGGGATCTCGTCTTCGGCGCCCGGGAGGTGGGGCTCGACCAGCTCGAGGATCTCGGCCTTGGTGATGGCGCCCTTCGCGGCGTTGGCGGGTCGCCCGGCGACGACCACGATGAGCATCGGCACCTCGGTGGCGCGGAACATCTGCGCGACCTGCGGGCTCTCCTCGGCGTTGACGCGGACGACCTTGAGCTTGCCGTCGAGCTCGCGGGCGACCTCCTCCACCCGCGGCGTGAGCTGCCGGCACGCCGGGAAGCCCGGGGCCCAGAGCTCGATCAGCACCGGGAGCTCGCTCTGGAGCACCTCGCGCTGGAAGGTCGCCGTCGTGACGTTCAAGACCGCCATTGCATCCCTCTCTCTTCCGTCGTTGCGAGCCCGTCGCGGGCGCGAGGGCTCTAATCCATTTCGCGGAGCCTTGCCATCACGGGCGCCCCCCACGCCTCAGCCCTTCAGCACCAGCGGGTCGCGGTCGAGGAGGTAGCGCCGCAGGATGCCCTCCTGCGCGGGGGTGAGGCGCAGCAGGCGCGCCCCGAAGCCCGGGTGCGGCTCGTGGAGCGAGGCCTCGACGGCGTAGACCACCTCGGCCTCGGTCTCGATGAGCGCGCCCCCCGCGAAGCGCAGCGCCACCGTCACCACCGACCCGAGCGCGGGGAGCTTGCGGTAGGTCTGCACGAAGACCCCGCCGTCGCGCACCACGTCGCGGTCGCTGCCCGGCGGGACGAAGAAGTTCGACACCGTGACCGCGCCGAGCTCGGACTCGAAGCGCACCCGCGCCGTCACCGGCGCCGTCTCGCCGACGCCCGCGAGCGGGGGCAGCTCGTAGGGCGCGCTCGGCACCTCGACCCGCCGCGGC
>JAQBQI010000293.1 GCA_028287085.1 Myxococcaceae bacterium | reverse complement strand
CGGCGGTCGAGGCGCGCGAGGGCGTCGGCGACCTCGAAGGGCAGGTCGTGCGTGTCGGGCGCGTCGAAGAACTGCACGTAGCCCATCGTGCGCGGGTCGACGAGCAGCACGAGCGGGAGGTGCTGCGGCCCGATGGAGAGCGGGCGCCACGTGGCGGCGTCGGAGCGCGCGAGGGCGGTCGGCGCGGCGTCGTAGCGGGCGCGCCAGTCGGCGAGGTCGCGGTCGTCGGGGGCGAGGTTGTCGGCCGCGCTGACGAGCACGTCGACGAGGTCGAGGCGCGCGGCGTCGGGGAGGTCGAGCAGCCGGCGGGTGTGCGCCGCGTGGTGCTGCGAGGGGCCCGACCAGGCGGCCATCACCCGCACGACGAGCAGCCGGGGCTCGGCCGCGCAGGGGGCGTAGAAGCGCGACAGCCGGAGGGGCGCGTCGCCGGTGGCGAGGGTGAGGTCGGGCAGCGGGGTCTTGAAGGAGACCTCGGCCGCGGCGGGGTACGGCAGCGCGCCGCCGTCGGGGCAGCGGCCGACGACGCGCGCGTCGGGGGCGGCGCCGACGTCGTGCCCGTCGTGATGCTCGGCGACGTCGACGGGCGCGGACGCGTCGACGGGCGCGGCCGCGTCGACGGGCGCGGGCGGCGACGAGCAGCCGAGGACGAGGAGCGCGGCGGGCGTGATGCGGCGGAGCACGGAGGCCATCTATGCACCATCGCGGCTGCGGGCCCAGCGCGCCCCGGCGATTCACTGGACACTTGCGCAGCCCCGCCCGATCGGGTCATCACGGTCGGTGACCATGGACCGACCGCGCCGTCCCCCCCTCCGCGTGAGCGTGCGCGTCGCCCCGATGGTGGAGCTGCAGCTCGACGAGGCGGCGGCCTTCACGGCGCTCGCCGCGGTGCACGACGCGCGGGCCGCGCTGCGGTCGCTGCCGTCGCCGCCGCTCGCGCTCATCGACACGCTGGCGCTGCACGAGCGCGAGCTCGGCGTGGCCCTCGGCGCCGAGCGGGCGCGGGCGTGGCTGAAGGGTCGGGCGCCGCGCTAGCCGGCTCGCGCTGGCGGTCGGCCGCGCGGGCGTCGCGGGCGTCGCGGGAGAACAACCGCAAGGGCGCAAGGGTCGCAAGGGTCAGAAGAGAAGGAACAGCGCGGTGGTCGGGTTCTGTCGCACGCGAGCGGAACGGTCCGGGTCCGGGCCCTCCCTTCCCTTCTCACCCTTGCGACCCTTGCGCCCTTGCGGTTCATCTCTCGCCGCGCTCGCGGCCCCTACTCGGCGGGCATTCCCCGCAGCGCGCGGTCGTGGAAGAGCAGCATCTCGACGCCGCCCGGGCCGCGGTTGAAGACGTAGTCGTGCGGGCCGGCGAGCACGCGCAGGTCGTGGGCGACGCCGCGCGCGCGGAGGGCGGCGTCGAGGTCGGCCACGTCGCGGCGGTAGACGTCGCCGCGCGAGGTGACGAGGCGCACCCGCTGGGCGGGGCGCGACGGCGACGGGGCGTAGCGGGAGAGCACGCGGTCGAGGCGGTTGCGCACCGCGGGCTGCAACGCCCCGATCACGCCGAAGACCTCGGGGTGGGCGAGGCCGATCTCGAGGGAGTGCAGCCCGCCGAGCGAGACCCCGTCGATGCCCGTGGCGGCGCGGTCGGGGAGCACCGGGAGCTCCCGCCGCGCGCGGGGCACGAGCTCGTCGACGACCCAGCGGTCGAAGCCCTGCTGTAGCGCGCCGGCGTCGGCTCCGAGCACGTCGGGGGTGAAGGGCGCGACCACGACCAGGCCGCGGTAGGGCCGCGCCGCGAGGTCGCGCCGGAGCTGCGCGAAGCGGCCCTCGTCGACGTGGCCGAGGAAGGCCGCGCGGCCGAGCGGCGCCGTGCGCAGCGCGAGGTCGGAGGCGCCGAGCTCGTAGTCGCGCGACCAGCCGAAGGCGCCGCGCTCGACGCCGCGGAGGGTCTCGCCCCAGCCGTGCAGGGCCACGAGCAGCGGCAGCCGCGCGCCCGGCGCGAGGCCCGGCGGGACCATCACGACGGCGCGCATCGGCCCGACCGGCGTGCGGGGAAAGTCCCAGACGACGGTGCGGAGCGAGCTCGGGCGGGGGGGTGATTGCGCGCGGGCGAGGAGGCGGGAGAGGACGATCAGGCCGACGCCCACCGCGAGGGCGGCGAGCGTCGGGGCGGAGATGCGCGCGCGTCGGCGGCGCGGGGTCACGTCGGGTCAGAGCCCGCGGCAGGCCCCGAACACGCAGAACTGCCGCGCAGGGCAGGCCGAGCCGCAGCGGCCGCAGTTGTTGGGGTCGAACTGCGTGTTGGTGCACCGGCCGCCGCAGAGGGAGTTCTGCGCGGGGCAGCTGCACGCGCCGCCGATGCAGCTCTGCGTGGCGGGGCAGGCGTTGCCGCAGCGGCCGCAGTTGGCCGCGTCGTTGTTGGTGTTGATGCACCGGCCGCCGCACGACGAGAGCGGCGCGTTGCAGGCGCAGGCCCCGCCGCGGCAGTCGAAGGTGGCCGGGCAGGTGGTGCCGCAGGCGCCGCAGTTGGCGGGGTCGTTGTTGGTGTTGATGCACCGGCCGCCGCAGGCCGAGAGCGGCGCGTTGCAGGCGCAGCGGCCGCCGATGCAGGCCTGCGTGGCGGGGCACGCGTTGCCGCAGCCGCCGCAGTCGAGCGGCGAGCTGTTGATGTCGACGCAGAACCCGCTGCACAGCACCGTCGAGCCCGGGCAGGCGCAGCGCCCGCCCATGCAGGGCGTGCCCGCCGGGCAGGCGGTGTTGCAGCCGCCGCAGTTGCGCGGGTCGGTCTGCAGGTCGACGCAGTTGGCGCCGCAGGCGGTGCGCGGCGCGGTGCAGACCATCGGGGTCTGGCAGACGCCCGCGGTGCAGGTCGCGCCCGTGGTGCAGGCGTTGCCGCACATGCCGCAGTTGTTGGGGTCGCTCTGCGTGTCGACGCAGCGGCCCGAGCAGGTCGAGCGCGGCGGCGGGCAGGGCGAGCCGCAGACGCCGTTGATGCACACCGCGCTGCCGGCGCAGGCGTTGCCGCAGCCGCCGCAGTTCGACGGGTCGGTGAGCGGGTCGGTGCAGCCGGTGCCGCACTCGACCTGCGGCGCCATGCAGCGCGACGCGCAGACGCCGGCCACGCAGGCCGAGCCCGTCGGGCACGCGTTGCCGCAGCGGCCGCAGTTGCTGGTGTCGTTGGTCGGGTTGACGCACGCCCCGTTGCACGAGATCTGCGGAGCGGCGCAGGCCGTGCCCATGCAGGTGCCGCCGGCGCACATCTCGCCCGCGGCGCAGCGACGCCCGCAGGCGCCGCAGTTGCGCGGGTCGTTGACGATGTCGGTGCAGCCCGTCGAGCAGATGGTGCGCGGGGGCATGCAGCCCGGGGGCGCGCCGCAGCGGCCGAGCAGGCAGAGCTCGCCCGAGCCGCAGCGGTTGCCGCAGCGGCCGCAGTTCGACGGGTCGATGCGGAAGTCGGTGCAGCCGCCGTTGCACTCCACGAGCGGGCGGTTGCAGACCGCCTGGCAGCTGCCGAAGGAGCAGAGCGTGCCGGCCGGGCAGACGTTGCCGCACGAGCCGCAGTTGTTGGGGTCGTTGAGGGTGATGACGCAGGTGCCGCCGCAGCGGGCGAGCGGCGTCGGGCAGGTGAAGGTGCAGGTGCCGAGGCCGCAGGCCGCGCCCGCGGGGCACACGTTGCCGCAGCGGCCGCAGGCGCTGGGGTCGTTCTGGAGGTTCACGCAGCGGTCGCCGCAGAGGACGTTGGGCGCCGGGCAGGAGGTCATGCAGCGGCCCGCGAAGCAGGTCGCGCCCGGGGCGCAGGCCACGCCGCAGCCGCCGCAGTTGGCGGTGTCGGTCTGCGGGCTGACGCAGCGGCCGGCGCAGTTGAGCTGGCCCTCGTCGCAGACCGACGTGCACGAGCCCGAGGAGCAGAGCGTCGCCGCGCTGCACGCGACGCCGCAGCCGCCGCAGTTGGCGCGGTCGCTGCGGATGTCGACGCAGGTGCGGCCGCAGAGCGTCTGCCCGGGCGGGCAGATGGCGCGGCAGGCGCCGCCGATGCAGCTGTCGCTGGAGAGGCACGCGATGCCGCAGCCGCCGCAGTTGAAGCGGTCTTCGGTGAGGTTGACGCAGGCGCCGGCGCAGTCGGTGAACGGCATCGGGCAGGTCGGCTGGCAGGTGCCCATCGCGCACCGGCCGCCGCCGCAGCCCACGCCGCAGCCGCCGCAGTTGTTGGGGTCGGAGAGCACGTCGATGCAGCGGCCGTCGCAGAGCGAGAGCGGCGCGCTGCAGATGATCGGGAGGTCGGGCTGGATGTCGGGGAACTCGATGTCGGGGAGGTCGAAGCCCGGCAGGTCGGGCGGGGGGGGCAGGTCGGGGAAGCCGTTGTCGGGGATGTCCATGCCGGGGAGGTCGGGCAGCGGCCCGGCGTCGGGGACGTCGTTGGTCCCGCGGTCGACGGTGGGGACGTCGGGGCGAAACGCCGAGTCGGGGTCGTACTCGCCCTCGAGCTCGGACCGACCACAGCCGATCACCGAGAGGGCGACAAGAACACAACCGAGACTGGCGATCCGTAGATGGCGCATGGACTCCCCTCCTGCTGGGAGCGATGGGTGGCGCGGGCGGCGCGAGATCGGCCTCGATCTTCGCGGCGCCCGCAGAGCGGCGGGACTATGCGCCAAAGCGCCTTGAAGGGTAAAGCGACGGGCGTGGCTGTGACCCCGTTCGTCATGATCCGCCGCGCGCGGTCGG
>JAQBQI010000290.1 GCA_028287085.1 Myxococcaceae bacterium | reverse complement strand
GTCGGGGCCCTGGAGCTTCACCACGGTGCGCCCCGCCCGCACGCCCGCGACGATCGCCGGCACGCTGAGCTCGGTCGCGTAGACCATCGTGGTCGGGCCGCCGATGGGGCTGGAGAGCGATCCGGTGTCGCGCCCCGCGCGGTGGTCGTCGCTGCCTCCGATGGGGGCGACGTGCTCGCCGCGCGCGAGGTAGGCCTCCCAGAAGCGCACCGCGCGGGCGTAGAAGAGCGTGCCCGTCACGGAGTACTGGCCGTTCTGCAGCTCGATCGCGGCGGCGCGGCCGGGCGGGTCTTCGAGGCTCCACGCGCAGCCGATGCAGACGTCGCCGAGGTTGAGCACGGGGTGGTTGATGGCGAAGAGGGCGCCCTGCGCCGCGATGGCGTCGGTGATGCCCGCGATGGTCACCGTCGGGTCGGCCGAGCCCACGCGGAAGTCGACCCAGCGCGTGGCGCCGATGGCGTTGGCGTGGCCCGAATAGGTCGTCACCTCGATGCCCGGCACGAACAACAGGCCGGGGTGGCGCGACTGCGCCGCGGGCACGAGGTCGAGCTCGGAGACCGTGTTGTGCTCGGAGAGCTCGACGAAATCGAGGCCGCGCCCGCGGGCGAAGGTCGCCACCTCGTCGAGGGTCGGGCTCGCGTCGCCGCTCTCGCGCGAGTGCACGTGGAAGTCGCCCGCGTACCAGCGCGGCCCCGCCGAGAGGGCGGGCGCGTCGGCGTAGGCGCGCCGCTCGGGCTGCGCGGCGAGCGTCGGCGTCGTGCGGAGGAAGATCTCGACGCGGTAGCGGGCGGGACGCTCGGTGACGCGGGCCTGGCCGATGAGCAGCGACCATTGTCCCGAGGGGATCGCGCCGGGGACGTAGCTGCGCGAGGCCGCGTCGACCGAGACGACGGCGGGCTCGACGTTGCCGCCGCCCCAGCCGCGGAAGCGCTGCGGGTCGGCGAGGCCCCAGTCGAGGATGTTCGCCTCCGAGCGGTCGTCGTGGCGCACCTCGATCTCGCGCGTTCCCTCGGGCACGGTGAAGGGCACCGCGAAGTAGCGCGGCGTCGCTGCGGGGATGTCGGCCTCGAGCACGATCGGGGTCTGCGCGGCCGCCGCGGGGGCGAGCGCCAGCAGGGCGAGGGCGAGCGCGAGGCGCGGCGGAGCGGCGACGGACGGAGCGTTCATCAGGTCGTCGATGGTAGCCAATTCGCCCGCTCGCTCCGCTGGACAAGGCGGCCGAATCTCTCTAGACCGGCAGGCACGTGCGGGCCGCAGCGAACGCCCTATTTCCAAGCTCTTTTCGCGTCGAGGACGGCCCCGGGCGCCCCCTGACCTCCCCGCCGCGTCGGGCGTCGGAGGCCGTGACCGTAGCCCCGACGCCGTGCTGACGTGGCTCGCCGACCTGCTCCGCGGCGAGGGGTTCATGCCCCACGGGCACTGCTACCTGTGGCGCGCCGACATCGTCGCGCTGCACGTCGTCTCCGACTCGCTCATCGCCTTCGCGTACCTGGTCATCCCGCTGGCGCTGATCCGCTTCGTGCGCGGCCGGCGCGACCTGCCCTTCCACTGGATCTTCCTGTGCTTCGGCCTCTTCATCGTCTCGTGCGGGTTCACGCACGTGATGGAGATCGTCACGCTCTGGCGTCCGGCCTACTGGGTCTCCGGCGCGGTGAAGGCGATCACCGCGGTGGCCTCGATCTCGACCGCGGCGGTGCTCACGCGGCTCATCCCGCACGCGCTCGCGCTCCCCAGCCCGGCGGCGCTGCGCGAGGTCAACGCGGCCCTCTCGGCGAGCGAGGCCCGCTTCCGCGCGGCCGCCGAGGGGAGCCTCGACGCGTTCTTCCTGCTGCGCGCCGTGCGCGACGAGCGCGGGGCCGTGGTCGACTTCGCCTTCGTCGAGGCCAACGCCCGCGGCGCGGCGCTCTTCGGCGTGCCCCGCGAGGACCTCATCGGCGCCTCGGTGTCGGCGACGTCGTCGTTCGCGCGGGTCGGCGCGCGCATCGCCCGCTACGCCGAGGTCGTCGCGCGGCAGACGCCCTACGAGGCCGAGGAGCAGCTCGCCCCGGAGTCCGAGGCGCCGCGGTGGTTCCATTTCCAGGTGGTGCCGCTGGCCGACGGCGTGGCGGTGTCGACGCGCGACGTCACCGCCCTGCGGATGCAGCGCGCGCTCGAGCTGCAGGTCGCGATCGTGCGCAACATGCCCGAGGGCGTGTGCCTCAGCCGCGCCGCCGACGGGGTGATCGTGTACGTGAACCCGGCCTTCGACCGGCTCTTCGGCTACCCCACCGGCACGCTCGAAGGGAAGAGCCTCGCCGCGCTGGGGGCGACCGAGCGCCGCGATCGGGCGTCGGTCGAGCGGCTCCGCGCCGAGGGGGCCGTGACGATCGAGCTGAGCTGCGCGCGCGCCGACGGGTCGACGTTCTGGTCGCAGGTGACGACCTCGATCATCGAAGACCCCGCGCAGGGCACGGTGGTGGTCGCCGTGCACCGCGACGTGACCGAGGCCCGCCGGGCGGCCCAGGAGCGCGCGAGGCTGGCCGCCATCGTGGAGTCGTCGGAGAACGCCATCCTCAGCGTGACCCTCGACGGCCTGATCGAGAGCTGGAACGGCGGCGCCGCGCGCCTCTTCGGGTACGTCCCCGCCGAGGTGCTGGGTCGCCCGCTGCTCACGCTCACGCCCCCCGAGCGCGCCGACGAGGCGCCGGGGCTGCTCGCCCGCATCGCGCGCGGCGAGTCGGTCGACCGCTTCGAGACGGTGCGCATGCGCAAGGGCGGAGAGCGGGTCGAGGTCTCGCTCTCGACGTCGCCCATCCACGCCCCCGACGGGCGCATCGTGGGCATCTCGGTCATCGCCGAGGAGATCACCGCCCGCAAGGACGCCGAGCGCCGGCTGCAGTCGTCGCTGGCCGAGAAGGTCGTGCTGCTCCAGGAGGTGCACCACCGCGTGAAGAACAACCTCCAGGTGATCTCGAGCCTGCTCAGCCTGCAGGGCAGCCACCTCGACGACCCGCGGGCCCGCGAGGTGGTGCGCGACAGCCAGCACCGGGTGCGCTCGATCGCGCTGCTGCACGAGAGCCTCTACCAGGCGAGCGACTTCGCGCACCTCAACGTCGGCGAGTACCTGCGGCGCCTGGCCGCGTCGCTGGTGCGCACCTACGGGGTGGGAGGGCAGCCGCGGCTGGTCGTCGAGACCGAGCCCGTGGTGGTCGACCTCGAGGCCGCCGTGCCGCTCGGGCTCATCGTCAACGAGCTGACCACCAACGCGCTGAAGTACGCCTTCCCGGGCGGGCGCGCGGGCACGCTGCGCATCCACCTCGGGGCGACCGCGGGCGGGTTCCGCCTGACGGTCGCCGACGACGGCGTGGGGCTGCCGCCGGACTTCGACCCGCACACCGCGGCCTCGCTCGGGCTCCACATCGTCCGCACGCTGGCCGAGCAGCTCGACGCGCGGCTCGTCGTCCTGCCCGGGCCGGGCGCCACCTTCATCGTGGAGGTCGGCGCCCCCGACCCCGCGACCGACCCACCCTCGCCGTAGGAGAACGGGGCCCCGCATGGCATCGATCATCATCGTCGAGGACGAGCTGCTGGTGGCCTCCGACCTGCGCCGCACCCTCACCGCGCTCGGCTACGAGGTGCCCGCGATGGCCGCCACCGGCGACGACGCGCTGGCCCGCATCGCCGCGCACCGCCCCGACCTCGTGCTCATGGACATGATGCTCAAGGGCCCGATGGACGGCGTCGCCGCCGCCGCGCGGGTGCGCGAAGACTTCGGCATCCCGGTGATCTTCCTGACCGCGTACGCCGACGAGCACAGCCTCCAGCGCGCCAAGCTCACCGAGCCCTACGGCTACCTCATCAAGCCCTTCGAGGAGCGCGAGCTGCGGTCGATGATCGAGGTCTCGCTGCACAGGCACGCGGCCCAGCGCGCGCTCGCCGAGCGGCGGCAGTTCGAGGCGCGCCTCGCGCAGACCGACCGCCTCGTCGCCGTCGGCACGATGTCCGCGGGCGTCGCCCACGAGATCAACAACCCGCTCGCCTTCGTGCTCAGCAACGTCGAGTACGCCGCGGGCGAGATCCCGAGCGTCATCGACGCGATGGAGCAGCGCGAGGCCCGCCTCGTCGATCGCTTCGGGCTCCTCGCGGTGGCCGAGCTCTCCGACGCCACGCACGACCGCACCGCCCGCCGACTCCGCGAGCTCGGCGAGGCCCTCGAGGACGCCCGCCAGGGCGCCGAGCGCGTGCGCGTCATCGTGCGCGACCTGAAGACCTTCTCGCGCCCGAGCACCGACGCGGCGGAGCTCGTCGACCTCCAGGCCGTCATGGAGTCGACCCTCAACCTCGCGTTCCACGAGATCCGCCACCGCGCGCGGCTGGTGCGCGACTACGGCCCGACGCCCCTGGTGCTCGCAAACCCGTCGCGGCTGGGGCAGGTCTTCCTCAACCTCCTGCTCAACGCCGCGCAGGCCATCCCCCTCGGCAGCGCCGAGCAGAACGCCGTCGGCGTCGTCACCCGCACCGGCGACGGCGGCGAGGCCGTCGTCGAGGTCAGCGACACCGGCGCGGGCATCAGCACCGGCGACCAGCGCAGCATCTTCGACCCCTTCTTCACCACGAAGCCCGTCGGCGGCGGCACCGGGCTCGGCCTCTCCATCTGCCACGGCATCGTCTCGGCCCTCGGCGGAACCATCGAGGTCGAGAGCGCCCTCGGCCGCGGCAGCACCTTCCGCGTGACGATCCCCGCGGCGCCCGCGCTGCCGCCCGCCGCGGCGCTCGGGGCCCCGCCCTCC
>JAQBQI010000279.1 GCA_028287085.1 Myxococcaceae bacterium | reverse complement strand
AAGGCGTGCCGCACGGTGGATTCCTGTTCGACAGCCCCGGGCAGTGCCCGGGGCGCCGACCTGTTATTGCCTGGGGTGAGGGCCAACGCCCGAACCCCAGCGACCCCCTAGCGGGCGGCACCACCTCCCCGATGTGTAGAAGCGAGAGGGCTTCAGCCCGTCGGCACGGCGGGCGTCTCGCGGGCACCATCGCCCGCCGCCTGGATGAGCGCGCCCCGTCACCCCCGCGCTGCCGCCTTCTCCAGCCGCCGCGACGCCCGGTGTTACGGTCGCCGCCCCTATGCGTCACCTCGCCCCTTGCCTCGCCCTCGCGCTGCTCGCGACCGCCGCCTGCTCCACCGGAAGCTCCGTCGTCGGCGGCTCACCCGACGCCGCCACCACCATCGACATCACCACCGACATCACTGCCGACGTCGCCCTCGACGCGCCCGCCGACGCGCCCTCCCGCTGCGCCACCAACGCCGACTGCGTCGGCCGCGCGGGCTCCGCCTGCGACGTCGCCACCGGGGCCTGCGTGCAGTGCGTCGCGACCGCCGACACCTGCGCGGCGGGCCAGTACTGCGTCGCCGCGACCAACACTTGCGCGCCGGGCTGTCGCAACGACGAGGGCTGCGCCGCCGCCACCGACGCAGGCACGGTGGGCCGCCGCTGCGACACGACCACCCGCGCCTGCGTCGAGTGCGTCACCGACGAGCACTGCCCCTCCGGCACCCTCTGCGTCGGCAACGTCTGCGCCGCCGGCTGCAACGCCGGACGCGCCTGCCCCACCGGGCAGACCTGCTGCACCGGCGCCTGCGTCGACACCCAGGCCAACACCGCCGCGTGCGGCGCGTGCGACCGCCGCTGCGCCGTCGCCAACGCCGCCGCGGCCTGCCTCAACGGCAGCTGCGCCGTCGCCACCTGCACCGCCCCCTACGCCGACTGCAACGCGACGGCGGCCGACGGCTGCGAGGCCAACCCCCAGAGCGACCTCGCCCACTGCGGCGCGTGCGGCAACGCCTGCCCGACGCGCGCCAACGCGACCAGCACCTGCGCCGCCGGGACCTGCGGCTTCACCTGCGCCGCCGGCTTCGAGGACTGCAACGCCGACCCGACCGACGGCTGCGAGGTCGACACCCGCACCAGCGCGGGCCACTGCGGGCGCTGCGGCGCCGCGTGCTCGCTGGCCAACGCCACCGCCGCCTGCGCCGCGGGGGCCTGCGCCGTCGCGACCTGCGCGACGGGCTTCGGCGACTGCGACGGCAACGCGCCCAACGGCTGCGAGACCGACACCCGCACCAACGTCTCCAACTGCGGAACCTGCTCGACCGTCTGCGCGGGCGCGCCCAACGCGGTGGCGGCCTGCTCGGCGGGCGCCTGCGCGCTGACCTGCACGGCGGGCTTCGCCGAGTGCGACGGCAACGCCGTCAACGGCTGCGAGGTCGACACCCGCACCAGCGCCACGCACTGCGGCGGCTGCGGCCGCACCTGCGCGCTGCCCAACGCGACGGCCGGCTGCGCGGCGTCGCTCTGCACCGTGACGGCCTGCGCCGCGAACTTCGCCGACTGCGACCTCGACCCGAGCAACGGCTGCGAGGCCGACCTGCGCACCAACGTCAGCCACTGCAGCGCGTGCCGCGCGGCGTGCACCTTCGCCAACGCGGCGGCCACCTGCGCGGCGAGCGCCTGCGCGCTCGGCGCCTGCACGACGGGCTTCGCCAACTGCGACGCCAGCGCGACCAACGGCTGCGAGGTCGACACCCGCACCAGCGTCGCGAACTGCGGCCGCTGCGGCGGCGCGTGCGTGCTGCCCAACGCGACGGCGGGCTGCGCGGCGGGCGCGTGCACCATCGCGAGCTGCGCCGCGGGCTTCGCCAACTGCGACGGCAACGCCGCCAACGGCTGCGAGGTCGACACGCGCACCAGCGACACCAACTGCGGGATGTGCGGCCAGGCCTGCGGCGTGGGCCTCGCCTGCGCGGCGGGGGCCTGCGGCGCGATGGCGAGCTGCGCGGCGATCCACACGCGCTTCGCGGCGCTGGCGAGCGGGGTGTACAGCGTCGACCCCGACGGCCCGACGGCGGGCGCGACGGCCTTCGACGCCTACTGCGACATGACCACCGACGGCGGCGGCTGGACCCTCGCGGCCACCGTCTACAACACCGCGCCCAACGACGTGCGCCGCTGGAACACCGACACGGTCTTCACCGACGCGACGACCTTCGGGTCGCTGCCGGCGCGCGGCACCGACGACTTCAAGAGCCGCGCGTACTCCACCGTCGCCGCGCGCGACCTGCTGGTGGTGACCGACGAGTACCACTTCGGGTTCCGCGGGATGATGCCGGGCACGGGCTTCGGGGCCTACGTGGCGAGCCGCGTGGCGGCGACCTGCGCGACGACCTGGGTGCGCTCGGGGGTCGACTTCGCCTCGACGAACGTCACCGACCAGCAGCGCCGCGGGCTGGGCTTCACCGTGCGCGGCCTCGACGTGAACGGCGGCGGCCCCACCGCCGGCTGCGCCACCACCGGCACCAACGAGAACAGCTTCATCAACTTCACCAGCGGCCCGTCGTGGTGGGTCTTCGGCGCCGGCAACTGCGTCAACTGCGCCGGCGACTGGACCACCTACGACAACAGCATGCTCAACCTCGCCACGCTGACCTTCGGCGCCTGCGTCGCCGGCGTCTGGCCCTGCAACGCCAACGCCCTCTACTGGACCAACGCCGTCTACCCCATCAGCGCCGCGACGAAGTCCCGCTACGTGCAGCTGCTCGTGCGCTGACCCCCACTGCGCCGACCGCGCTACCGCCCGCCCAGCCACGCCGCGAGCGCGCGACCGTCCCCCGTCACCCGCGCCACCGCCGCCCCCACCAGCACCACCCCCGCCTCCGCCGCGAGCGCCGCGCACAGCGCGTCGGCCTGCGCCATCTGCAACCCCGCGCCGCGGTCGACCCGCACCGCCTCGTCGCGCTTCAGCTCCAGCACCCGCACCGCCCGCCGCGCCGGGTCGGGCGACGACATGTCCACCGCCGCGAAGTCGCCGCAGCGCCGCTGCTGGTGCGTGCGGTAGATCCAGTAGCGCGGGTGCCGCGCAAGCACCTCGCGCGCAAAGGCGAGCTCGTCGCACTTGAAGCCGAAGGCGTGCACCGCGTCGCCGGGGTCGACCCGCCGCGCGCGGTGCAGCTCGTGCGAGAGGCGCTCGATGACGTCGCGCCGCGCGACCGCCCGATGGGGCAGCCGCAGAAACCACGGGAGGGTCCTGCTCATGAAACGCTCGCTGGTCCGCGGGCGCCGCTCGATTGCCGGGAGCGGCGCCGCCCTATCGTCGACGGGGAAGTGACGTGGAGGGAGTCAGCGGAGGACGGGCATGGCGGGGCGAGAGATACCGTCGGCCCGCGGGCGGCGCAAGCTCACCCGTCGAGCGCCTCGCCCTCGTCGGCCCACGCGCTCAGCCACGCGCCCGTCGACTCGGCGTGCTCCAGCAGCCCCTTGTAGTACCGGTGGCGCGCCATCAATCCCCCGTCGCCGACGACCATCATCCAGCGCCGCGCGCGCGTCAGCGCCACGTTCATGCGCCGCACGTCCTTCAAGAACCCGATCTCCCCCTCGTCGTTGCAGCGCACGAGGTCGACGATGATCACGAGCTTCTCGCGCCCCTGAAAGCCGTCGACCGAGCTCACCTCCAGGCCCGCGTCGACCAGCTCGCTCAGCCGGTCCCTGATCTCCCGCACCTGCGCCTGGTACGGCGTGATCACGCCAATGTCCGCGGGCGCGACCCCCCGCGACACCAGCCGCCGCACCTCCGCCGCGACGCGCTCGGCGTTGCCCGGGTTGCGCGTGCTCGGATCCTCCCCCGTGCGCTCCTCCTCCCACCCGCGGCCCACGGTGTCGAGCAGCACCATCGGGCCCGCGCGCGACCCGTCTTCCTTCACCTTACCTTCGTCGGTAAGCGTCGCCCCGGCCACGTCGGGCGCGGCCCGCAGCGCGCCCCCGTAGGTCGCCGCGTTGGGGTAGGCCATCAGGGCCTCGTGCATCCGGTGCTGCACCCGCAGCAGGGTCACCAGCTCGCCCGCGTGGGGCCCCAGCCCGAGCCGCTCGAAGAAGGTCTCCGACAGCCCGAGCCGCTCGGCCTCCTCGCCGATCACCGTCGGCGGCAGCTGGTGCGGATCGCCCGCCAGCACCGCCGCGGGCGCCTGCTGCAACGCGACGAGGGCGATGGGGTCGGGCGCCTGCGTGGCCTCGTCGAGCACCACGCGGTCGAAGCGCTGCCCCGCGATCTGCCACGACTCCGAGCCCGCGGCCGTCACCGCGATCACCGCCGCGCCGTCGAGGATCATCCGCTGCGCGTCGCGGGTCGCCCGCTTGGCGCTCGCGTAGAGCCCGTTGACCTCGCCCATCACCTCGCGCCGCTCGGCCCAGGTGGTGGCCTTGCGCTTCTCGCGCTGGCGCAGCCGCTGGCGCAGCGCCTCGGCCTCGCGGATCCACCCCCGCGCGAGCCCCGCCGCGTCGCTGGCTTCGAGGAGGGCGTCGAGGGTGTGGGCCTCCATCTCGGGCGACACGCGCGCGGGGTGCCCGACGCGCACGAGGCGCACGCCGGCGCGCACGAGGCGCTCGGCGAGGTTGTCGACGGCGGTGTGGCTCGCGGCCGTCACGAGCACGCGCTCGCCCCGCGCGACGGCCTGGCGAACCAGCTCGGCGAGGGTGCGGGTCTTCCCGGTCCCGGGCGGTCCGAGCACCAGCGAGAGGTCGAGCCCGAGGCCCCGCGCGACGGCGGCGCGCTGGTCGTCTTCGAGGCGCTCGTCGAACCACTCGCTGATGGCGACGGCGTGCTGTGCCTTGGGCGGGGCGCTCACGCCGAAGAGCACGTTGAGGCGCTGCCAGTCGACGCTGCCGGGGGGCGCGGCGGCGGCGGCGTTGAGGGCGTCGCGGCCGCGCGCGAAGGTGACCTCGGGGGCCTCGCGGTCGAGGCGCCAGCTGCCGTCCCAGAGCTCGTCGCGCGAGTCGCCGGAGATCATCACGCCGACGCGGTCGGGGCTGCGGCGGGTGAGCACGCCGTGGACGGCCCCGGGCTCGTCGGGCTGCACCTGCCAGAGCAGCACCGGGTCGCCCGGTCCGAGGCGCAGGTCGCGGAGGTTGGCGCCGCGCTCGGGGCGAAACCACAGCAGCAGGCGCTCGCCGGGCGCGGGCAGGGCCTCGTCGAGGGTGAGGCCGCGGAGGGCGATGCGCGCCTCGACGCGGTCGGCGAGGGTGGTGTTGGCGCGCTCCTCGGCGAAGCGCACCCGCTCGGCGTCGCGCTCGGCGGACCACGCACGCGAGAGGCGCGCGAGCTCGGTGGGGAGGTCACTCACGGCGCGCGAGGGTAGCGCACCGCGCGGGTCTGGCGCGTCGGCTCAGCGAGCGCCGGGGGAGATCAACCGCAAGGGCGCAAGGGTCGCAAGGATGAGACGGGAGGTGAAGGCTCCGAGTCCGTGCCCTCCGTCCTCTCCCGTCCTCTCCGATCCTTGCGACCCTTGCGCCCTTGCGGTTGCTCTCTCCCAACCCTCGCGGGGCCGGCGCGAGCCCCGCGCGAACACGCGCCCAGTCCGTCCTCCCCTGCGTCGAAGTACTACGCCGCGTGCCGCCTCGCATGCGCCCACGACCCCCGCGCGATCGCCTCTTCGCCCCATCGCCGCCGCGCCGACACGACCGGCCCGTGTCGACCTCCGTGCCAGCGCGGTGTCGGCCCCCGCGCTCACCCCTCCACGCAGCGCAGCAGCGCCTCTTCGAACACGCTCGTCTTCCGCACCGAGCGCCCCAGCAGCAGCCGCGCGCACTCCTGCACCCCCTCGGTGATCGCCGGGTGCGGGTGCACGCACCGGTCGATGTCGTCGAGGGTCGCGCCGCGGTCGATGAGAAACGCGATGCCCTGGATGCAGCTCGACGCCTCGGGCCCCACCACCCGCAGCCCGAGCACCCGGTGCGGCGGCTCTGGCGACGCGAGCAGCTTCACGAAGCCGTCGGTGCTGCGCATCGCGACGCAGCGGTTGATGAGCCGCCCCGAGAGCACCGCCGCCCGGTACGGGATTCCGCCCTTCCGCGCCTGCGTCTCGTTGAGCCCCACCGACGCCACCTCCGGCGCCAGGAACATGATCGCCGACAGGGCCTCGTAGTGGATGTCCCTCGCCTCGAGCCCGCACGCGATCTCCGCCGCCTGCCGCCCCTCGAGCTCGCCCACGTTGACCAGCGCGATGTCCGCCGTCGTGTCGCCCACCGCGTGGATGTGCGGCGCCGCCGTGACCGTGCGCGTCGCCTCGACGCAGCCCCCGCGGCCGAGCGTCACGCCCGCCTTCTCCAGCCCGAGCTCGCCCGTGTTGGGCACGCGCCCGATGGAGATCAGCGCCCGCTCCACCACGATGGTCTCGGTGCCGCGCGGCGACTCGATGACGTACTCGACGTGGTCGTCGACGGCCCTCAGCGACACCAGCTTCGCCTCGCGGTGGATCACCACCCCCATCTCCTCGAAGGACCGCGCGACGCAGGCGGCGACGTCGTCGTCCTCGAAGGGCAGGATGCGCGGCGCGCGGTCGATGAGGTGGATCTTCGTGCGCCCGAAGCGCGCGAACATGGCGGCGTACTCGCAGCCCACGACGCCCGCGCCGACGATCACCATGCTCGCGGGGAAGCGGTCCCACGCCTCGATGTGGTCGCTGGTGACGACCACGCGGCCGTCGACCGTGACGCCGTCGAGCGCGCGCGGCCGCGACCCGGTGGCGACGACGAAGTGGTCGGCCTCGTAGCGCTTCACGGTCCCGTCGGTGGCGCTCACCTCGACGGCGTGCGCGTCGACGAAGCGCGCCGTGCCCCGCGCGGTGACCACCTGCGCGCCCGCGGCGTTGGGCGTGGCCAGCCGTTCGAGCTGCCGCTCGAGGCTGCCGCGCGCCTCGTCGACGGCGCGGCGCACGGTGGCCATCACGTCGGGGTACGACACCTCGACGTCGCGGGCGCGGTAGCCGCGGTCGACGCGCGTCGCCGTGGCGTAGTCGTTGGCGAGGTGCCAGAGCGTCTTGCTCGACAGCGCGCCCTCGTGGATGCCCGCGCCGCCCACCCTGCCCCGCTCGACCAGCAGCACGCGCCGCCCCAGGTCGTGCGCCCGCATCGCGGCCGCGTACCCCGCCGGACCGGCCCCCAGCACGCACACGTCGTAGCGCTCGTCGCTCATGGCGCGACACGCTACGCGCTGCGCCCGACGAGCGTCGAGCGCGGCACCATCAGGTCTTTTCGGGAGGTCTCTTCGGAAGGCCCCCGCCCAGATCTGGGAGGGGGTGAGGGGGAGGGCTTCGGCCTACTCCGCGTGCTCGCGCCGGGCGGGGCGGAACGACGCCGACAGGATCGCCTTGCGCACGCGCACGTTGAGCGGGGTGACCTCGACGAGCTCGTCGCGGTCGATCCACTCCATGGCCGTCTCCACCGTGAGCACGCGCGGCGGGTAGAGGGCGACGTTCTCGTCCTTCCCGGCCGTGCGGACGCTGGTGAGCTTCTTCTCGCGGATGATGTTCACGTCGGCGTCGTTGGGGCGGTTGTGCTCCCCGACGATCATGCCCTCGTAGACGGGCGCGCCCACGCCGACGAAGAACTCTCCGCGCGGCTGGAGGTGGAAGAGCGCGTAGGGGGTGCACGTGCCCGAGCGGTCGGACACCATCGCCCCGTTGGTCCGGCGCATCATCGGCCCCGACCACTCCTTCCAGCCGTAGAACTCCGTGTTGAGCAGCCCCGTCCCGCGCGTCGACGTGAGGAACTCCGACCGGAACCCGATGAGCGCCCGCGAGGGCACCTGGAACTCCAACCGCACCCGGCCCCGACCCGGGTTGCCCATGTTGACCATGATGCCCTTGCGCTCGCCGAGGCGCTGGGTGACCACGCCCACGAAGGCGTCGGGCACGTCGCAGATCACCAGCTCGAGCGGCTCGTGCAGCTTGCCGTCGATCTCCTTGGTGACCACCTCGGGGTTGCCCAGCGACAGCTCGTAGAAGTCGCGGCGCATGGTCTCGACGAGCACCGCGAGGGCGAGCTCGCCGCGCCCGTAGACCAGAAACTGGTCGGCGCTCTCGGTGTCCTCGACGCGCACGGCCGGGTTCTTCCGGGCCTCGCGGTGGAGGCGCTCGCGAATCTGCCGCGACGTGAGGTACTTGCCCCCGTCCTTGCCGGCGAAGGGCGAGGTGTTCACGCCGAAGCGCATCTTGATCGTCGGCTCCTCGACGTGGATGCGCGGCAGCACGTTCTGGTGCAGCGGGTCGGTGAGGGTGTCGCCGATGGTGACCTCCTCGATGCCCGCGATGGCGATGTTCTCACCCGCGGCCGCGTCGGGGGTGCGCTTCCGCGCGAGGCCCTCGTACGTGTAGAGCACCGCGATCTTGGCGTCGGTGACCTTCTCGGCGCCCATGACCGAGACCCGCTCGCCCTCCTTCACGGTGCCCTGCACGATGCGCCCGATGGCGATGCGGCCCACGTAGTCGTCGTGGTCGAGGCTCGTGACGATGATCTGGAGCGGCGCCTTGGGGTCGCCCGTGGGCGGGGGCACGCGCTTGACGATGGTGTCGAAGAGGGGCGCGAGGTCGGTGTTGGTGTCGGTGAGGTTGTAGCGGGCGAGGCCCAGCTTGCCGATGGCGTAGAGGGTCGCGAAGTCGGCCTGCACGTCCGACGCCTCGAGGTCGCAGAACAGGTCGAAGACCTCGGAGAGAACCTCCTCGGGGCGCGCGTCCTGGCGGTCGATCTTGTTGACCACGAGCACCACCGGGAAGCCGCGGGCGAGGGCCTTGCGCAGCACGAAGCGCGTCTGCGGGAGGGGGCCCTCGGCGGCGTCGACGAGCAGCAGCGCCGCGTCGGCCATCATGAGCGTGCGCTCGACCTCGCCGCCGAAGTCGGAGTGTCCGGGGGTGTCGATGATGTTGATCTTGTACTCGCCCCAGCGCACCGAGGTGTTCTTGGCGAGGATGGTGATGCCGCGCTCGCGCTCCTGGTCGTTGGAGTCCATCACGCGGTCGACGACCTCCTCGTTCGCGCGGAAGACGCCCGACTGGCGGAGCATGAAGTCGACGAGGGTGGTCTTGCCGTGGTCGACGTGGGCCACGATCGCGACGTTGCGGATCTTGTCTTGGGGATGCATTGCGGGCGGCGCCCTACCACGGCGCGCGCCGCAGGTCGATGGCCCGCCCGGAGAAAGCTCAGCCGCGGGTGGGCACCGGACCGGCGTCGTACGCGGGGATTCCCGTCACTTCCTGGCCCAGCACCAGGGTGTGGATGTCGTGCGTGCCCTCGTAGGTGATGACCGTCTCGAGGTTCATCAGGTGCCGCGCGATCGGGTACTCGTAGGTGATCCCGTTGCCGCCGAGGATGTCGCGGCACTTGCGGGCGCACTCCAGGGCCATGTGCACGTTGTTGCGCTTGGCGAGCGACACCTGCCCCGGGGTCATCTTCTTGGCCTCCTTGAGCTTGCCCAGGCGCCAGGCGACGAGCTTCGCCATGGTGATCTCCGTGAGCATGTCGGCGAACTTCGCCTGCACCAGCTGGTAGCCCGCGATGGGCCGCGAGAACTGCACCCGGTTCTTGGCGTAGTCGACCGCGCAGTCGAAGCAGGCCTCGGCCGCGCCGATGGCCCCCCAGGCGATGCCGTAGCGCGCCTGCGTGAGGCACCCGAGCGGGCCCTTGAGCCCCTTCACGTCGGGGAAGATCGCCGAGGCCGGCACGTGCACGTCCTCGAGGATGAGCTCGCTCGTGACCGAGGCCCGCAGCGAGAACTTCCGCTCGATCTTCTGCGCGGTGAAGCCCGGGGTCTTGGTGTCGACCACGAAGCCGCGGATGACCCCGTCGAGCTTGGCCCAGATGATGGCCACGTCGGCGAGGTTGCCGTTGGTGATCCAGCGCTTGGTGCCATTGAGCACGAAGCCGTCCTTGGTGCGGTCGGCGCGGGTGATCATGCCGCCGGGGTTCGACCCGAAGTCGGGCTCGGTGAGCCCGAAGCAGCCGACGGCCTCGCCCGTGGCGAGCCGCGGGAGCCAGGTGTTTTTGTGCTCCTCGGTGCCGTAGGTGTAGATCGGCCACATCACCAGCGAGCTCTGCACCGAGCAGAACGAGCGGATGCCCGAGTCGCCGCGCTCGAGCTCCTGGGCGACGATGCCGTAGGCGATGTCGCCCATGCCGGGGCAGCCGTAGCCGTGGAGGTTGGAGCCGAGCAGCCCGAGCCGCCCGAACTCGGGGATGAGCTCCGTGGGGAAGGTGCCGGCCTCGTAATGATGCGAGATCGACGGGAGGATCTTCGCGTCCACGAAGGCCCGCACGCTGTCGCGGACCATCCGCTCTTCTTCGGTCAGCAGGTCGTTGAGATCGTAGAAATCCAAGGCCATTCGGCACCTCTCCGTGCGCGGCAAGCGGGCGCACTGCCCCCCGGACATAGCCGCACCCGCGCCCCGCGGGTAGGCCCCTCCGCCCGGTGGCGGCGTCGATAAATTTCCGAGCGCGCGCTTGACACCCGACGGCCCATCGAGTTTATTGCGCCTCCCTCACGGGGCTGTAGCTCAGCTGGGAGAGCGCTAGAATCGCACTCTAGAGGCCGAGGGTTCGATCCCCTTCAGCTCCACCAAACGATGGTCACGAAGGCCGGTCCGCTCACCGCGGGTCGGCCTTCGGCGATTTCGGCCCTCCCTCCCCCTCCGCTGGCACGGGAGAACGTTGGGCTTGCGCGATCTATACGCGCTCTGCATCATCGCGACCGTTCCCCGACCGGGGGGGTAATTCGCCCAATTTTGCAGGATAATCATGGCGACCCGAGCAAACCTCGAAGAGAAACTGAAGGTCCTCGAAGACCACCTGGCGGCGCAGGATGAGTCGGTCCTGGCCCAATTCCAGGAGCGGCTCGACATGTCGTGGATCTTCCACGACACCGCGCTGGAGGGCACGGTGCTCTCGTTCCACGAGCTGAAGAGCGCCATCGACCGCGACGTGGTCTCCGACGTGTCGCTCATCCCGACCTACGACGAGATCCGGGCGCACAAGGCGTCCATCGACCTCGCGCGCGAGTTCGCGGCCAACAAGAAGAAGCACCCCATCACGGTCGAGCTCTTGAAGCGCCTGCAGTCGACGCTCTCGCCCGACGACGCCGAGGCCCGCGACGGCACGTGGCGCAAGGAGACGCCGGTGCACCGGCTCTACTTCCACGACATCTCGGCCCCCGACAAGATCGCCGGCGAGATGAAGAAGCTCGACGACTGGCTGCAAGACCCGGAGACCCGCAAGGCCAACTCCCTGCGCACGGCGTCGAAGCTGCACTTCAAGCTGATGCAGATCTTCCCGTTCACCAAGCACACCGGCAAGCTCGCCCGCCTGGGCATGAACCTGGTGCTGCTGCGCGCGGGCTACCCCCCGGCGATCATCCACTCGACCGAGCGGCAGCGCTACTACGAGGCCCTCAAGGGCCCGAGCCTCACGCTGCACAACCTCATGGTCGACTCGCTGGAGAACTCCATCGAGAGCGCCATCAAGCTCTTCGCCGAGCAGCGCACCGGCCGCCGCGCGATGGCCTGACCTCAACCCCCGCCAGACGATCCCAACGACGATGCCGATGTACGGGCGACCTGCGGTCGCCCTCCGGCTCCGTCCTCCCCCTCTACCGCTTCTCCCGCTCCCGCTGCCGGCGCACCTCGTCGCGCACGGCCCGCGCGCCCATCGTGTACCCGATGAACACCCCGAGCATGAGCACGCCGGGGATGAACACCACGTGCTCGGGCGTCGGGATCACGGCGCCCCGTCGCCGCGCCTCGCCAGCGCGTCTTCGAGCTCGCGCACGTCGACCTCGAGCTTCGCCGCGCCGCGCGCGACGAAGGCCACGTAGCCGCCGATGGCCAGCAGCGCGAAGCCGTAGGCCATCGCCACGAGGCGCCCGCCCGGCACGCGCTCCTGCGCCGCCTCGCCGAGCCCCGGCTCGAAGGCCATCGAGCGCCCGCCCGCCGGGTCGTTGCCCGCCGGGTCGTTGCGCGGCGTCGGCTGCGCGCCCGCGCCCGCCGTCAGCAGCGCCACCACCAGACCGACGAATACGCCCTTGTGTAAGCTTCGCGCGCGCATCACTCCGCCACCTCCCCGTCGAACAGACCGCGGGAGACGGCGTCGGTGCGCAGCGCCTCCAGCTTCGAGCGCTGCAGCATGAGCCGCGACCGCAGCGTGAGCAGCACCGCCGCCACCAGCGTGAACGACAGGAAGCTCAGCGTCAGGGTGTGCGCCATCTGCGGCGCGAGCCCGCCGCCCCGCGACGTGATCACCGTCGGGTGCTGCCCCCGCCAGAGCTGCACGCTGAAATGGATCACCGGCATCACGCACGCGCCCATCACGGCGAGCGCGGCGGAGAAGCGCTTCTCGGCCTCGCCCGCCCCGGCGCCGCCGCGCAGCACGAGGTACGCGACGAAGATCAGCGCCCCGAGCAGGGTGGTGGTGAGGCGCGGGTCCCAGGTCCAGTAGGTGCCCCAGGCCTTGCGGGCCCAGAGCGGACCGGTCACCAGCACGATGCCCGCGAAGAGCACCCCGAGTTCGGCGCCGGCCTGCGCGAGCGCGTCCCAGCCGGGGGTGCGCTGCACGAGGTAGCCCACCGAACCGGCGACGCAGGCGGTCACGCCGATGTACATGACGTACGCGCTCGGCACGTGGATGTAGAAGATCTTCTGCGTGAGCCCCCCGGCCGACAGCTGCGCCACCGGCGCGTACCCGAACGCGAGGCCGACGGTCACCGCGAGGCAGCCGAAGGCAAAGATCGAAAGCACCGAGAGCCACCGCATGTTCGCCGCCGACCCTTAGCACCGAACCCCGCGCGCAACCAACGCCCGCGCCCCGCGATCACCCCCCCGATGGAGCCCCTCCGATGAACCAATGGTTGAAGCCCGTCGAGCCCGAGTGGGGCGACGTCCTGGCGCGCGCCCTCGGCCGCGCCGTCGCCCCCGAGGCGCTCGCCGTGATGGTCGCGCGCCAGTCGCAGCGCTACCTCGGCGAGGACGTCCCCCTCGCGCCCGCCGACGGCCTCGCGGCGCGGGCGCTGTTCTGGTTCCCGCGCGACGTGCTCAAGGTGGCGCGCGCGGTGGGCGAGCTCGCCTGGGCCGGCGCCCTGCCCGACCGCCCGCTGCGCGTGCTCGACCTCGGCGCGGGCCTCGGCGCCACCAGCCTCGGCGCCCTGCGCGCGCTGCCGCCCTCCGCGAAGGTCGCCGCGCTCACCGC